>CAJPFZ010000164.1 GCA_905339355.1 Burkholderiaceae bacterium | reverse complement strand
CAGGGCGCCGTGGAATAAATGGAAGGGGCCCGTCGAAGCGCAGCTTCGGAGGGAAGGCGGCCGCCTATGCCGCGAAAGGCCCTGGGCGCCCGCGCGTGCGGAGCTATGGTTCGCACGCAGGCGGCCGGCGAAAGCGGAGCGCATCGACACCAACGACGACGCCTGCACGCACGCCCAAAGCAAAGCCACGACCCGAGTCGCTAGCGAAAACAATTCACGAGCGCCCAAGCGTTTCACAAACGTTTACCAAAATCCTGCAGCGCCTTCTGGACAGCGCGACACCGCTTGGGTACTTCTACGCCTTGTGGAGAAACGGTGAACTGCGCGGCATCCAAGCCGCCGTCCTAACGGCCGCGTCGTTCCGGCTCTCGCCTGGAGGAGGCATGCATTCATTGCACAAGGCGTTTGCTGCAGGCATTGCGGCGTCGAAGGTGTCTGGCCCTATGCCAGTCACCCCGATCGCTGACGCGTCGCTCGTCGTCGAGGACGACGTCGGCCGGCGCTTTCCGGTCCCCGGCTCTGCACGCTCGGGCTCCCCTCGCCCCGTCTCTCGAAGATCCACGCCTGCGACAGGCAGCGGCCAGGCGTCGTCTCAGGACACTCGAACCCTCGGTGCGCAAGACCGCCAAGGCGAGGTTCGATTCTTCCTTCAACGCGTTGCCGGAGGCTTGTATGTCGAACGCGAACAACTTCCCCGGCGAGGACTGCGAACCTTGCAGTCCGTCCAGTTCATCAACGCCGAGGATTTCGGTCGCTGGTGCGACAACGACCCCGTTCGGTTTGACCACCCCCTCCTGCACGTCCATCTCAAGCGGGGCGCCGCCGAGCTCTGGTCCCTTGTCGCAGGAGGCACCATTCCCTGAGCCGCTTTCGCTGGCGCAGATCGTCTCGGCACCCGACTACACGGCCAGGGTCAGCGCCGTCATAGAACGGATCGCGCCGGCCGGCGACCAGCCCTCGGTTCTTGCGCTCCTTCGGGCGGCGGTCGAGGCGCTCGGCGCGCAGAGCGCGTTCTTCGTCAGCTTCGTGCGCGACGACACGGACGTTTCGTCGTTGCGCTTCATGCTGGCGTGTGACCCCGCCTGGTGCCAGCAATACCTGCAAGGAGGCTGCATCGCGCACGACCCGTGGCTCGCTTACGCAGCCCGTCATTCAGCACCGCTCGTCGCCAGCGCCCTGGCGGTGGTGCAGCCCGAAGCACACCGCGTGATCGCGCTTGCCACGCAGCACGGCTTCGCCTCCGCGGTGCTCGTGCCGGCGCATTCAGGGGCGGGGAATTCCCGGATCAGCCTGCTGTGCCTGGGTTCGCCAACACCCGGCTTCTTCGAGGGCGCTGGCTTTGCTCGCTTCAAGCTCGGCGCCCGCACCCTGGCGGCTGAGCTGCACGACTGGTGGCTGGCGCGGATCCGCCGCCAGCTCATCGTGAAGTCCCGAATCACGCCAGGAGATCTCGTACTGCTGCGATACCAGCGTCAAGGGCACAGCAGCCAGCAGATTGCGACCGAGCTACGGGTGAGCAAGAGTTCGATCAACTCCCGATTCCAGCGCATGAACACGAAGCTGGGCGTTCCCAACCGGCGAATGGCCATGCGCTTGGCGATCGAGTGCGGCCTCCTGGCCTAGTCGGCATCCCACGGCAGTTGCACCGGCATCCAAGCCTTGACAGCATCCGCGAGCTGCCCCGGCTCCAGTGAATCGGTGACGAGCGGCGGCAGCGCATTGTGAGCAGCTCGGTGCGACGCCCTGCGTTCGGCATACAACGCATCGAAGTGCTCGACCAGCAGACAGGCCAGGAAGTCAGGATCACCGCTCGCCGCCAGGTTCCGCCAGCGCTCGACCAGGATCTCGAGAGGCGCTGATAACGCCGCGACCGTATCGACAATCTCGTTGGGAGGGGCGCGCAACAACGGCTCATCCTCGCGCCAGCGCACCAGGCGCTCGGTCAGAGGAACTTCAAGCACCGCCGACGGGGCAATGGCCAGTGCGTCCACGAGCGCACCGGGCAGCATCATGGACCCGACCGAGCGATCTGCGTCGGCCACCCACACCGGCATGCGCGGGTCGAGGTCCCGGAGCGCTTGGAGCAGCTGACTTTGGAACCATGCTTGAGAAGGCTGCACGGTCGCAGCCGGGGTGAGCGAACCAGGTCGGTGTGCAGCGAGCCGTTCGAGATCGAGCACCTGGTGTCCAGCAGCCCGCAGTGCGCCGAGCACGCGCGCCGCCTCGCTGCCCAGCGAGGCGGAGACAACACGGAAAGCGATGAGCCGGGGCAGGATCTCCAGCCCGGCCTGCACCCAACGGTGGTAGTTGATCCATCCGCCAGGGATTACGTCGACTGTCCATCCGCGCCAGCGCAGGGCCTTGGCCAAGGGCAGGCTGTCGAGCCCACCGCGCCCGCAGTACATCAGGATGGCCTGGTCCAGCTTGATCGGAGAAACAAGCGCCTCCAGGGCCGGAGGGATGTCGCTGGAACCGCCCTCGCTCGCGACAACCACCGACGAGGCAAGGTCATCAGACCGCGTCGTGAGCGGGAGCGGGGGATCCACCGGCGTCATCTGCACCGCGCCTGGGATGTGGTCGGCCTCGAAATCCGCTCTCGGCCGCACATCGATGATCAGCTCGTAGTTCGCGAAGTCCTGGACCTCGATCGCATGCGGATGGAAAACGCCGGCCAGGGACTCGATGTTCGAGTAGGCGTTCGCTCGATGTTCGCGATTCGATGATTTTGGGCCCGAAGTCATCGCATGAAGTGATGGATGGGGAACCTAGAGTGTCTTCATGGCGCGATGTGATGCGCCCGGCATAAGCCCCTCCACTACCCCACTTCAGGATCGTCATGAAGGTCAAACCGACTCTAGCCCGCGTCCCCAGGGCTGCCAAGCGGACCAACGCGAACAGGTGCGCTCTGCGACACGTCGTCCTGGCGGGGCTGACCGGGTTCGGCGCGAATGCACATGCCGTCGACGGCTGTCTGGTGTTGCTGTGTTTCGCGGCTCCGAGCTGGCGCGCCATTCCCCAATGTGTGCCACCGATCAAACAGGTCCTGCGAGACCTGGCACGTGGCCGGCCGTTTCCGACCTGCGCCATGGCTGGGGCCGGCAATTCGGCCAGCCACGCCTGGGCCAGCGCGCCCGACCGCTGCCCGCCGCAATACACCCGCGTCGACCATGGGCTGAACGCCCCGATCTATACCTGCGACTACCTCGGCGCCGTCTCGGTGTCCATCCATGGCGCGCCGTTCGCGCGCACCTGGTGGAGCATGGCCGGCGACACCGTGACCGACTTCAGCCCGGCCGCCAAGGCGCAGCTGGGAACCTGGGACACGCGGTTCGACGACGACTACGCCGCCTGGCTGGCCGCGTTGCCTTCGCCACCTACCGTCCTGAACTGAGGGAGCGAGCGATGGACGCTGCCGCATTCCTCGCCCTCACGTTGGCCTGCGCACCGCAGGTGCATGTCGACACGGCGCACGCACTCGTGAAGGTCGAGAGTGCGTTCAATCCCTGGGCCATCGGCGTGGTCGGTGGCTCACTCGAGCGACAACCACGGCATCGCGCCGAAGCGCTCGCCACCGCCAAGGCACTGCAAGCGGCCGGCTGGAACTTCAGCGTCGGGCTCGGGCAGATCAACCTCGCCAACTTCGCCCGCCTCGGACTGACGGTCGAATCCGCGTTCGAGCCCTGCGACAACCTCGCGGCGATGCAGTCCATCCTGGTCGAGTGCTTCGAACGTGCACGCAGCGGCAGGCGAGCAGCGCCCGATCAGGCGGCACTGCAACGAGCCCTGTCCTGCTACTACAGCGGCAACTTCGCCACCGGCTTCCGCCACGGCTACGTGCGCAAGGTCGTGGCCGCCACACCGGCTTCTGGCCGTTCCGTTCCACCCGTCCCACTGAAGGAGTCGACATGACACGCACCGATCGTTCCCGGCAAATCATGGCTTTGGCCGCATGCCTGCTCGCCACCGCAGCCCCTGCCGCGCTGGCCCAGGGCTTCGACAAGATCAACACCACCGTCACGAACGTCAACGCCATCCTGGTGACGATCTCGATCGCGGTGGTGACGATCGCGATCATCTGGGCCGGCTTCAAGATGATCTTCCAGGGTGCCCGCCTGGCCGACGTGGCGAATGTGCTGATCGGCGGCACGCTGATCGGCGGCGCCGCGGCCTTCGCCGGCTACATCGTCGCCTGACGGGCAGGACAGCGCCATGCCAGGCGAAGCCATCTACAAGGGCGCCACCCGGCCCGCCATGAAGCTGGGCATTCCGCTCGTGCCGCTGGTCGTGCTGTTCGGCCTGGGGATGCTGCTGATCATGTGGGGCGGCATCCTGCTGAGCTGGTGGGTCGCCCTGGCCGTGGTGGTGTCCTTCGTGCCCGCCCTGCTGTGGATGCGTTTCGTGACCGCTCAGGACGACCAGCGCTTTCGGCAGATGTTCGTCGCGCTGAAGCTGCGCATCCACGACCGCAACCGCCGCTTCTGGCACGCACGCAGCTATGCGCCCACCCTTTACCGGGGAGCCCGCGATGCTTGGCATGTCTAAGAGCAGCCGTGCAGATCGGCCAGGCCGCACCGGCTACCGCCCGCGCTACTGGGCCCAGGCCAAGACCGAAAACCCGCTCGCGCGCTTCGTGCCCTTCTCCTCGCTGGTCAGTCCTCACGACGTGATCACGCGCGGAGGAGACTATTTCCGCGTGTGGCGGCTCGACGGCGTGCCGTTCGAAAGCACCGACGACCACGTGATCGCCGAGCGACACGAAGCCATGTGCAGCCTGCTGCGCAACCTGGCCGGCGGTCAATGGGCCGTCTGGACACATCGCCTGCACCGCGTCGTCAGCGATGCGCTGCAGGACCCGACAGAGCCCGGTTTCGCACGCGACCTCTCGCGCACATACCAAGCCAAGCTCGGCGAGCGCCGGATGATGAGCAACGAGATCTACCTGACCCTCGTCTACCGGCCCAACGTGTCACGTGTGAGCCGGGCGCTGCAGTCCACCCAACGCTCGCGCGAAGCCATCGCCGAAGCCCAGGCCGACGCCCTGCGAAACATGGAAGAACGATCGGCTCTCGTCACTCGGGTCCTCAGGGCCTTCGGGCCGCGGCTGCTGGGTGTGCGCGAGCAGCGCGGTCGCCCCTACTCCGAAGTCGCCGAGCTGCTCGGATACCTCGTCAACGGCTGCTGGCGCCCGATCCCCTTGAAGGCCGGCCCGCTGTACCGCACGCTTCCGACCACGAGGCTCTCCTTCGGCGCTGACAAGGTCGAACTGCGACAGGGGGACATGCAGCGCTATGCCGCGCTTGTCGACATCAAGGAATATGCCGACGCCGTCCAGCCCGGCATCCTGAACGCCCTGCTCTACGAAGACAGCGAGTTCATCGAGACTCAGAGCTTCTCGATCCTGCCGCGCCGGGAAGCCATGCGCGCGCTGGAACTGCAGCGCGACCAGCTGATCGCCAGCGACGACGTGGTGGCCAGCCAGATCGCCGAGATGGACGTGGCCCTGAACGAACTCGGCGACGGACAGTTCTGCATGGGCGAGTACCACTACAGCCTGGTCGTGTTCGGTGAAAGCGTGGCGGATGCAGGACGACGTGCCGCGCAGGCGATCGGCGCCATCGGCGAAGCATCCAGCTTGCAGATGACGCCGGTGGACCTTGTGGGCGACGCCGCGTGGTTCGCCCAGATGCCGGGCAACTGGCAATGGCGTCCGAGGGACGCCAAGCTCAGCTCCCGAGCCTTCGCGGCCCTGTCCAGCGGCCACAACTTCGCCTCCGGAAAGCGCAACGGCAATCCATGGGGTGAGGCACTGGCGCTGCTGCACACACCCTCGGGACAACCGTTCTACCTGAACCTGCACAGCAGCCCCGAGGGCGAAGACTCTGCCGACAAGAAGCTGCCGGGCAACACCCTGATCATTGGTTCGACCGGAGTGGGCAAGACCACGCTGGAAATGTTCCTGCTGGCGCTCACCCGCAAGTGGAACCCGGCCCCGCGGCTGGTGCTGTTTGACCTGGACCGCGGCTGCGAGATCGGCATCCGGGCGCTTGGCGGCCGCTACTTCGCGCTCGAAGCCGGCAAGCCCACCGGGTGCAATCCGCTGCAGCGCGATCCGACCCCGGCGCGCATCCAGTTCTGGGAGCAGCTGATCCGCACCTGCATCGCCACGCCGGCCATGCCCCTGCTGCCGGCCGACGAGCGGGCCATCGCCGACGCCGTCAAGGCCGTGGCAATGATGCCGGCGCCATTGCGCCGCTTCTCCACCGTGCGGCAGAACCTGCCGAAGTCAGGCGAGAACAGCCTCTTCGAGCGGCTGGGCCGCTGGTGCAGGGGCGGCGCGCTCGGCTGGGTATTCGACGAGGCCGATGACCGGCTGCTCGACCTTCACGCCGCATCGATCATCGGGTTCGACACCACCGAGTTCCTCGAGCTCCCCGAAGTCCGCACGCCGGTGATGATGTACCGGCTGCAGGTCATGGAAGAACTCGTCAACGGCGAGCGCCTCATCTACGTGTTCTCGGAGTTCTGGAAGGCGCTCGACC
>CAJPFZ010000163.1 GCA_905339355.1 Burkholderiaceae bacterium | reverse complement strand
GAGGGAGGGATCCTCGAAGACCCCTGGGCAGAGCCGACTCCCGATATGTATACCATGAGCGTTTCTCCCGAGAAGGCCCCTAACAGGGCGACTTACATCGAGATAGGCTTTGAGAACGGAAACCCAATATCAGTTGACGGCAAAAGGCTTTCTCCGGCCAGCCTCCTCGCCCTTTTGAACAAAATCGGCGGGGCCAACGGCGTCGGCAGGATGGACATGGTCGAGAACCGCTACGTCGGCATGAAGTCAAGGGGCGTATACGAGACCCCGGGCGGCACGATACTCCATATCGCCAGAAGGGCCGTTGAATCGTTGACCATGGACAGGGAGCTTCTCCACCTGCGCGACAGCATGTCCCAGAAGTACGCCACGCTGGTCTACAACGGCTACTGGTTCTCGCCCGAGAGGCTGGCCCTCCAGTCGCTCATAGATTCGGCCACCTCGGGAGTCACGGGAGTTGCCAGGATAAAGCTCTACAAGGGAAACGCGATAGTCGCCGGAAGGAAGGCGGAGCAGTCGCTTTACCATCCTGACTTCGCCACCTTCGAAGAGGACACCGTTTACGACCAGAAGGACGCCGAGGGTTTCATCAAGATAAACGCCCTGAGGCTCAAGATTAAGTCGATGGTCGACAAGGCCGCGAAGCCGAAGGCCCCCAAAAAGGCCGCTTCAAAGAAAGGAAGAAAGTAATTGAAGCTCTGCAGGTTCAAGGCATCTGAAAAGATATCCTTCGGAATCATCGAGGGAGACTCGGTCTTCGAGATCGAAGGCGGCCTTTTTGAGGCGGCTTCAGGAGCCAAAAAGGGGAAGGAGCACAAGCTCGATTCGGTCAGGCTCCTTGCCCCTGTGCTGCCTTCCAAGATAGTCGCCGTCGGGCTCAACTACAAGGCGCACGCCGCCGAGTTCGGCAAACCGTTGCCCGAAGAGCCGATGATATTCATAAAGCCCTCGACAGCGGTCATAGGCCCGGATGACGAGATAGTCTACCCTGGCCACATGTCGCACAGGGTCGACTACGAAGGCGAGCTCGGAGTCGTCATCGGACGGACGGCAAAAGAGGTCCAGGTAAAAGACGCGGCCGGGTACATCCTCGGCTATACCTGCGTGAACGACGTGACGGCCCGCGACCTGCAGGGCAAGGACATACAGTACACCAGGGCAAAGGGCTTCGATACCTTCGCCCCCA
>CAJPFZ010000162.1 GCA_905339355.1 Burkholderiaceae bacterium | reverse complement strand
GGGATGCCGGCTCAGGTAGTCGCGAATCGCATCGATGAGGCTCGCATACGCCGCGCACGCCACGGTGTCGACGTGCTCGATGGCCGCCTCGGGCGACGCGATCCATCCGAAGCGGGCATTGGTGCCGCCGATGTCGCCCACAAGGCGGGGAAAGGTGTCTGCGTGGGTGGGTCCCATGAATCCTCTGATCTCTTAGCGTTCTGCACGTGCCCTTTGCGTTCGCTCCGTGACTGCACAGAACAACGCAATGTAGCCAAACTACTTCCGCGATCTTACAAGGGCAGACTATCGAGGTCCACGACCCTGGCCTGGTGTAAACCCGAGTCTGCCGCGCTGCAGCCGTACAACATTGGTGAAAACCCGCGTTTACCACGTGTAGTTCCGTTACTAGAGTTCAGCCTGATTTCAAACTACAGCCACTCTTGTAGTCATATTACCGGCTACAAGTTTGACCGCGAGAGATTTTCGGCGAAGGGGCGAGCAGCGGTTGTGCGTCGCCGTGAATGCAGGCCTGCGCCGCGGCCACCGTTCCTTAGCGCTGGCGCAGCGGCTGAAAACCAGGGCGCACGCCGGCACCCATTCGAGCAACGACGAGGAGTCAATGATGAAGATGCGATTCAAGCTGCTGGCGGTGTCTGCCGCCATGGCAAGCCTGTTTGCGGCCCCGGCCGCCCAGGCCGAGGGCGTGGAGTTCCACGGCTACCTGCGCACCGGCGTGGGCAGCACCAGCGAAGGAGGCGACCAGAAGTGCTTCCAGATCGCCCCGGCGAAGTACCGCCTGGGCAATGAATGCGAGACCTACGGCGAAGCCATGGTGGTCGTGCCCTTCGGCAAGCAGGACGGCGCCTGGGCTAAGTACAACCTGATGCTGGCCACGGTCGAGAACAACGGCCAGGGTGACTTCGAGTCGAGCAAGGGCGACAAATTCACGATCGCCAGCCGCCAGAACTTCTTCCAGGCCGGCGGCTTCTTCGGCAAGGGTGCGCTCGAAGACGCCAAGGTCTGGGTCGGCAAGCGCTACTACAACCGCCACGACGTTCACATCAACGACTACTTCTACTGGAACAACAGCGGCCTGGGAGCCGGCATCGAGGACATCAGCCTCGGCGGGCCGAAACTCGCGTTCGCCTATCACCAGAACGGCAACGGCGACAACAGCCTGACGACCCGCCGGTTTTCAGCCCGCGCCTATGAGTTCGAGGTCAATCCGAACGGCAAGCTCGAAGGCGAGTTTGTCTTCCTGAAGGGGAGTACGGCCGGCGCGGCGAGCGAGGGTGACGGCTATACCTTCATGGTGCAGCATACGCAGAGCGGCGTCTTCGGCGGCTTCAACAAGCTGGCGCTGGCGGTCGGCAAGGACGAAGGCGCAGGCGGCGCGTGGAAGCCGACCTACGCCACCGCCGACGGCGGCTTCAAGGGCAGCGACTTCCGCATCATCGAGCAGCTGTACTTCGCGCCCGCCGGCACCAAGATCTCTGGCCAGGCCACCATCGTCCTTCAGCAAGTGAAGCCCGACAACGCCGCGAAGCAGACCTGGTTCAGCATCGGTGCCCGTCCGCAGTACAACTTCAGCGACAACTTCAGCGTCGCCGTCGAAGGCGGCTATGACCAGGTCAAGACCAGCGGCGGCGCCACCGCCAAGCTGGCCAAGCTGACCGTCGCGCCGCAGTTGTCCCTGTCGGGCGGCTTCTGGGCACGACCGGTGTTCCGCGCCTTCGCCACCTATGCGAAGTGGAACGCGCCCGCCGGCGCCCAAGGGGGTGGCGTGTTCGCACCCGACACCAACGGCATGACCTACGGCGTCCAAGTCGAAGCCTGGTGGTGATCTGAGAGAAGAGACGCAACATGGCTGACCTGAAGCTGCAAGGCCTGCGCAAGGCGTTCGACGAAACCGTGATCCTGCACGGCGTGGACCTCGAGGTCCGCGACGGCGAGTTCATGGTGTTCGTCGGCCCGTCGGGCTGCGGCAAGTCGACCATGCTGCGTTGCATTGCCGGCCTGGAGGACATCACGTCGGGCGATCTGTTCATCAGCGGTGAACGGGTCAACGACGTGCCGCCCTCCAAGCGCGGCATCGCGATGGTGTTCCAGAGCTATGCGCTCTACCCCCACATGACGGTGGCGGAGAACATGGCTTTCGGCCTGCGACTGGCGGGCTTTTCGAAGCAGGAGCAGACGGCGGCCGTGCAGCGCGCCGCCCAGATCCTGCAGATCGAACACTTGCTCTCACGCAAGCCCAAGGCCTTGTCGGGCGGCCAGCGGCAGCGCGTGGCCATCGGCCGCGCGATCGTGCGCAAGCCCGGCGTCTTTCTGTTCGACGAGCCGCTGTCCAACCTGGATGCCGCGCTGCGCGTGCAGATGCGCGTGGAGCTGTCGCGCCTGCACCAGGAACTGAAGACGACCATGATCTACGTGACGCACGACCAGGTGGAGGCGATGACGCTTGCCCACCGCATCGTCGTGCTGAACGCCGGGCGCATCGAGCAGGTGGGCACGCCGATGGAGCTGTACCACCAGCCGGTGAACCAGTTCGTCGCCGGTTTCATCGGCTCGCCGAAGATGAACTTCATCGAGGGCCAGCTCGTCACCGCCCAGGACGGCCAGGCCCAAGTGAAGCTCGCGGAGGGCTCGACGATCGCCGTCGCAGCCGACGCGTCGGCGCTGAAGGCCGGCACGCAGGTGACGGTCGGCGCGCGGCCCGAACACGTGCTCGCGCGGGCCCAGCCCGGCGAAGGCACGGTGCGCGCCCACGTGCAGCTCGCCGAGCACCTGGGCGACACGACCTACCTGCATGTCCTGCTCAAGGGCGCCGCCGAGTCGATGGTCGTGCGCACCGAGCCCGACAACCCGCTCAACACCGGCGACACGGCGCACCTCGCGTTCCCGCCGGCACGCAGTTTCCTGTTCGATGCCCAAGGCCAGACGCTTGGCAGCAGCACAAGGGCCAGCGCCACTGCGGGCAGACCCTGACCACAGCGATTCCCACCGACCGTTTGATCACAGACCCCCCAGGGGCAACCACTGAAGGAGAGATCGAGATGAACATCCAACGCCAACGCATCACCCTGCTGGCCGCCGCAGCGGCCATCGCCGCGGGGCTCGCCCTTCCCGCCCACGCCGCCGAGCCCGGCAAGCTGCTGATCTGGATCAACGGCGACAAGGGCTACAACGGACTGCAAAAAATCGGCGACGAGTTCGCCAAGAAGACTGGCGTGCAAGTCGTCGTCGAACACCCGGAAGACGCGCCCGGCAAGTTCCAGCAGGCCGCAGCCGCCGGCAAGGGACCGGACATCTGGATCTGGCCGCACGACCGCATCGGCGAATGGATCGGCGGCGGCCTGCTGGTTCCCGTGACCCCGAGCAAGAAGATCCAGGCCGACATCGATCCGCTTGCCTGGAAGGCGTTCAACGTGGGCGGCAAGACCTGGGGCTATCCGATCTCGATCGAGGCGGTGGCGCTCGTCTACAACAAGGCGCTCGTGCCCACTCCGCCGAAGAGCTTCGACGAGGTGATTGCGCTCGACAAGAAGCTGTCGACGCAGGGCAAGAAGGCGATCCTCTGGGACTACACCAACACCTACTTCACCTGGCCGCTGCTGGCCGCCAACGGCGGCTACGCGTTCAAGCTGAAGCCGGACGGCACCTATGACCCGACCGACACCGGCGTCAACAACGCCGGCGCGGTCAAGGGCGCCGAGCTGCTGAACAAGATGCTGCGCGAGAAGATCATGCCCGAGGGCAGCGGCTACGCCGAGATGGAAGCCGGCATGGCGCAGGGCAAGGTGGCGATGATGATCAACGGCCCGTGGTCGTGGGACAACCTGAAGAAGGCCAACATCGACTTCGGCGTCGCCAAGATCCCGACGGTCAGCGGCAAGAAGGCCGCGCCTTTCGTCGGCGTGCTGGGCGCAATGCTCAACAAGTCGTCGCCCAACAAGGATGTGGCGGTGGAGTTCATCGAGAACCACATGCTCACGGCCAAGGGCCTGAAGACGATCAACGACGACGTGCCGCTGGGCGTGCCGGCGTCCAAGACCTTCTACGGGGAGCTGAAGAACGACCCGAAGATCCAGGCCACGATGGCCTCGGCGCAGGATGGCGCACCGATGCCCAACAACCCGGAGATGGGCCGCTTCTGGTCATCGATGGTGTCGGCGCTCGGCAACGTGATGGACGGCCGCCAGTCGCCGAAGGAAGCGCTGGACGCGGCTGCCAAGCGCATCCAGGCGAAGTAAGAGCCGAGGCTTCCTTGCCCAGGGTCGTGTCGCCCCGGCGAAAGCCGGGGTCCATCCCCTGGGCAGGACGTCATGCACACCGTGGATCCCGGCCCTCGCCGGGATGACGACTCAGAGTCCATGTCCCCTCCACCCACGCTGAAGCGCGTCGCCGGCCCGGCCGCCCTCGCGCTGATCGTCATCGCGGCGCTCTATCTCGTGATGCGCATCTACGCGTCCGGCGAGCTGCTGCTCGCGGGCACGATGCTCGTCATCACCGCGCTTGCGGCGTGGATCTACACGTCCGGCACGACCTACTCGTACCGCTACCTCTTCCCGGGCATCGCCGCGGCGCTGATCTTCGTCGTGTTCCCGATGCTCTACACGATCGCCATCGGCTTCACCAACTACAGCTCGCGCAACCTGCTGGATTTCCAGCGCGCCGAAGCATATTTCCTTACCGACACCTTCCGCGCCGAGGGGCCGAGCTATGAATTCACCCTGCACGGCGCCGGCAGCGAGTTCCGCGGCCGGCTGATTCAATCCGAGACCGATCGCGAATTCCTGATTGGCCCGCTCGCCCTCGCGACCGAAAAGCCGCTGGAAGTCCAGGCCGAACCCCTGGACGCCGCCGTGCCGCTCGGCGAGCCGCTGCCGCTGCGCGACGTGATCGCCAAGCAGAAGATGCTCAGAGCGCTGACCGTCGTGCTGCCCGACGGCGCCCGCGTGCAGATGGCCGGCCTGCGAGAGTTCGCCCCGGTGCGGCCGCTGTACCTTCGCAACCCCGACGGCAGCCTGACCAACCAGGAGAACGGCAGGATCATCAGGCCCGACATGGACAGCGGCTACTTCGTCGATGACCAGGGCCAGCGGCTGCAGCCGGGATTCCAGGTCGCCGCCGGCTGGGACAACTACCGCCGCATCTTCACCGAGCAGCGTTTCCGCGAGCCCTTCTTTCGCATCTTCGTCTGGACGCTGGTCTTCGCCGGCCTGACGGTGCTGTTCGCCACCTCGCTCGGCATGCTGCTGGCCGTGCTGCTGAACTGGGACGCCCTGCGCTTCAAGGGGGCCTACCGCATCCTGCTGTTCCTGCCGTATGCGGTGCCGGGGTTCATTTCGATCCTCGTGTTCCGCGGCCTGTTCAACCAGAACGTCGGCGAGATCAACCTGATCCTGTCGACGCTGTTCGGCATCAAGCCGGCCTGGTTCTCGGACGCCTTCCTCGCCAAGGTGATGCTGCTGATCGTCAACACCTGGCTGGGCTTCCCCTACATGATGGTGATCTGCATGGGGCTCATCAAGGCGATCCCGTCGGAGCTGTACGAAGCCTCCGCGGTCGCCGGGGCCGGGCCGCTGACGAACTTCTGGCGCATCACGCTGCCGCTGATCACGCGGCCGCTGACGCCGCTCTTGATCTCGTCGTTCGCCTTCAACTTCAACAACTTCGTGCTGATCGCGCTGCTGACCGGCGGACGGCCGGATTTCCTCGACACCAGCGTGCCTGCCGGCACCACCGACATCCTGGTGTCGTATACCTGGCGCATCGCGTTCCAGGACTCGGGCGCCAACTATGGCCTGGCCGCGGCGATCTCGACCGTGATCTTCCTGATGGTGGCCGCGATCACCCTGGTGCAGATGCGCTTCACGCGCATCGTGGAAGAAGAGAAACGCTGAGGCAGACAGACATGGCCATCGTCCTCGACCGAACCCACCGCTGGCGCGTCGTCGCCGCGCATGTCTTCCTCATCGTGCTGTGCGCGCTGGTGATCTTTCCGTTCCTGATGGTGCTGTCGATCTCGCTGCGCCCGGGCAACTTCGCCAGCGGCAGCATCATCCCCGAGACGATCAGCCTCGAGCACTGGCGCTTTGCGTTGGGCCTGCCCTACCAGGACGCGCAAGGCCGGCTCGTGACGCCGGACCTGCCCGTGCTGCGCTGGCTGTGGAACTCGGTCAAGGTGGCGACGCTGTCGGCGACGATCGGCCTGCTGCTCTCGACCACCGCGGCCTACGCCTTCGCGCGCATGAAGTTCCGCGGCAAGAGGCAGGCGCTGACCGGCCTGATGCTGATGCAGATGTTCCCGGCGGTGCTCGCGCTGGTGGCGATCTACGCCATCTTCGACCGCATCGGCAACGCCTTTCCTGCCATCGGCATCGACAGCCACTGGGCTTTGCTGCTCGCCTACTCGGGCGGCATCGCGCTGCACGTGTGGACGATCAAGGGCTACTACGACACCATCCCCGCTGAGATCGAGGAAGCCGCCAAGGTCGACGGCGCCACGCCTTGGCAGGCGTTTCGCATGGTGCTGCTGCCGATGGCGCTGCCCATCCTGATGGTCGTCTTCCTCCTCGCCTTCATCAGCGCGATCATCGAGTACCCGGTCGCCTCGATCCTGCTCAAGCAGCAGGACATGCTGACCATGGCGGTCGGCTCGAAAATGTTCCTGTACGAACAGAAGTACCTGTGGGGCGATTTCGCCGCCGCAGCGATTCTTTCCGGGCTGCCGATCACCGTCGTTTTCATCCTCGCGCAGAAGTGGATGATCTCCGGTCTCACCGCGGGCGGCGTCAAGGGGTGACGCGCGCCATCTTTGTCTCAACCACCCAGAGGAAAACCATGCAGACCAGCACCCTCCTCAAAGCCCTGATCACGGGCATCATCGCCGCCGGCACGAGCGGCGCCGCGCTCGCCACCTCGAACCCGCCCGAAGGCAAGGTCGCGATCAACTACAACCGCTGCGACAACAACTACGAGGGCTGGGGCGCCCACCTGTGGAAAGACCCGGGCATCCCCTTGACCGGCATCGAATGGCAGAAGCCCATGGCGCCCAGCGGCAAGACCGACTTCGGCGTGTTCTGGCATGCCGACCTGAAGGATTTCGGCAGCAAGGGCAAGGTCAACTACATCATCCACAAGGGCGACACGAAAGACCAGGGCGGTCGCGACATGAGCTTCGACGGCACGGCGACCAAGGAGATCTGGGTCAACAACGGCGACCGCAAGATCTACACCTCGCTCGATGACGCCAAGAAGGCGCGCGCCGAGACCCCCTGCAAATAGGCCAGTGACATGCACAGCCGCCTGAACCTCCTGCTGGCAGTCGTGGCGACTGCGACGGCGGCGTGCAGCAGTGCGCCTCCCGCACCGCCGCCGGCGCCGGTGTCCCGAGCGATAGCCGCAGCGCCGGCACCGCTTGCGGTGGCCGGCGACTTCGCCGACAACCCGATCGTCTACTTCGTCGTCACCGACCGCTTCGAGAACGGCAACAAGGCCAACGACAACAGCTACGGCCGCCGGCGCGAGGCGACGGCGAAAGACGACGTCGGCACCTTCCATGGCGGCGATCTCAAGGGGCTCGCGAACAAACTGCGCGAGGGCTGGTTCAAGCAGCTGGGTGTCAACGCGCTGTGGATCACCGCGCCCTACGAGCAGATTCACGGCTGGGTCGTCGGCGGCAACAAGGAATTCAAGCACTACGCCTACCACGGCTACTACGCGCTGGACTACACCACGCTCGACGCCAACATGGGCACGGCGGGCGAACTGCGCGACCTCGTCGAGACCGCACACTCGCAAGGCATCCGCATCCTCTTCGACGTGGTGATGAACCACCCCGGCTACCTCGACATCCAGACCGCCAGCGAGCTCGGCGTGAAGGTGCTGTGGCCGGGTCACCAGAGCGCGAACCTGCGCAACTACCACGGCTTCATCGACTACAACAACTTCGCCTTCGGCGACTGGTGGGGCCGCGACTGGGTGCGTGCCGGCCTGCCCGGCTACATCGACGGCGGCCGCGATGACCTGACGATGCAGCTCGCTTACCTGCCCGACTTCCGCACCGAATCCAAGCAAACCGTCAAGCTGCCCAGGTTCCTGCGCGCCAAGCCCGGCACCAAGGCCGTCGACCTGCCCGACACCACCGTGCGCGGCTACCTCGTCAAGTGGCTCACCGACTGGGTGCGCGAGTACGGCATCGACGGCTTCCGCGCCGACACGGTCAAGCACGTCGAACCCGAGGCCTGGTTGGAGCTCAAGACCGAGGCGGCCAAGGCGCTGGCCGAATGGAAGGCGAAGAACCCGACGAAGAAGATCGACGACCAGCCCTTCTGGATGGTCGGCGAGCACTGGGGGCTCGGTCCCGAGCGCCACAAGCTGCATGACTTCGGCTTCGACGCGATGATCAACTTCGACTTCCAGCAGCGCAGCCGAGAGTTCGCCAAGCCCGAGGCGCTGTTCTCGAGCTACGCCAAACTGCTGTCCGGCCGGCCCGGTTTCTCGAGCCTGAACTACGTCTCCTCGCACGACACCGAGCTGTTCGACCGCCAGCGCCTGGCCGAAGCCGGTTCGGCCCTGCTGCTCGCGCCGGGCGCGGCGCAGATCTTCTACGGCGACGAGACCGGGCGGCCGCCCGGTCCCGTGCCGAGCAGCGATCCGCAGCAGGCCACGCGTTCGGACATGAACTGGCACAGCATCGACCAGGCCTTGCTCGCCCACTGGCGCAAGCTCGGCACGTTCCGCGCACGCCACGTGGCACTCGCCCGCGGCGCGCACCAGATGCTGTCGGAGTCGCCGTACGTGTTCAGTCGCAACGACGCCCGCACGGCCGACCTCGTGGTGGTGGCGCTCAACGTGCAAGGCGACGTGACGCTGCCAGTCGGATCAGCCTTCACCGACGGCCAGTGGCTGCACGACGCCTACAGCGGCCAGCGCGTCGTGGTGGCCGGCGGCAAGGTGGCGCTGAAGGCCGCCGGCACCGTGCTGCTCGAGCGCAGCGCACCGCCCGCCGGCCGCTGAGCGACGCACGCTATCCTTTCCGCCATGGCCCTCGACACGTCACGCAGCCCGCACGCCCTGCCCTACGCGGAGCCACGCCTGCTCGCCGACATCGGGGCGACGTACGCGCGCTTCTGCATCGAACAGGTGCCGGGGCGTTTCGACCATGTGGCGGTCCTGCCCTGCGCCGACTACAGCGGCTTCGTCGCCGTGGTGAAGGCCTACCTCTACACGCTGCCAGGCATCGTGCCGCGGCACGGCGCGGTGGCGATCGCGAACCCGATCGAAGGCGACTGGGTG
>CAJPFZ010000161.1 GCA_905339355.1 Burkholderiaceae bacterium | reverse complement strand
CGCGCCGCATCGACGAACACGAACTCGCTGACTCGCTCGAGCACGGCGGCGCTGCCCGCGCGCTGCTCGCGCGACTCGGCCACGGCCCGGTCCAGCAGCTGCACGGTCCACGGCCCCAGGTCGCCGGCGCGCAGGTGCATCTGCTGCGGCAGCGCGCCAATCAGCGGATTGAATGGCTTCATGTCGCAGGCCACGAAGCCGCAGACGATCACCGAGCGCGCCTCGTCGGCCGGGCCCGGCGCGCCCGGCCGCAGCACGCCGCGGTGGTAAGCCACCGGGATCGGCTTGGCGTCGTTGCGGGTCGTGAAGCGCCAGTCGCTCTGGTCTTCCTGCGCCCGCATGCCCGGCGCACTGGAGATCACGTGGCCGTCGCCGCGCGGGAACATCACGATGTCGCCCGGCGCCAGCCGCACCGGCTGCTGGCCGTCGCTGGCGGCCCAGCCTTCGCCCTTGGCGAGCAGGTGGTAGGCGAGCACGTGATCGGCGCCCGGCATCAGCGCACTCGCGAGCGTCGGCGATGAAGGCGTTTCGGCGGCCCACTCGCCGTCGAAGCTCACGTAGTAGAAGACCGCGCCGCGCAGGCGCACGCTTCTCAACACGTCTGACAAGGGGTCGTGGCTCATGGTGGCGGCGCTGTCCTGGAGTCTCGATCAAGCCACACGGACGCCCTGCAAAACCATGGAGCGCCGTGCATCCAACGGCGGACGCGCGAGCAAATTTGCCCGACGCGCGGAGAAGCGTCAATGGTGCCCGATTCGAAGAATGGCTGCCTGTCGCCACCTGCGGCGCCAAAGCCCGATCAACCCCTCGAACCGGACCCTCCTCTCATGAACACCGTCATCGACAAACCCGCTCCCGACTTCACCGCCATCAAGCAACGCCAGCAAGCCACCTGGGCCAGCGGCGACTACGCGACCATCGGCACCACGCTGCAGATCGTCGGCGAGACCCTGGCCGAAGCGGCCGACGTGCGCGCCGGCCAGGCCGTGCTCGACGTCGCCGCAGGCAACGGCAATGCCTCGCTCGCCGCCGCGCGCCGGCACGCAATCGTCACGTCCACCGACTATGTCGAGGCCCTGCTCGACAAGGGCCGTGCCCGCGCCGCTGCCGAGGCCCTCCCCATGCAGTTCCGCGTCGCCGACGCCGAGGCGCTGCCTTTCGGCGACGCCAGCTTCGACACCGTGCTGTCGACCTTCGGCGTGATGTTCACGCCGGACCACCGCCGCGCCGCCAACGAGATGCTGCGCGTGCTGCGCCCCGGTGGGCGCATCGCGCTCGCCAACTGGACACCCGCCGGCTTCATCGGCCGCCTGTTCAAGCTGGTTGGCGCGCATGTGCCGCCACCCGCGGGCGTGCAGCCGCCGTCGCTGTGGGGCAGCGAGCCGCACATCGTCGAGCTGTTCGGTGCGCGCGCGGCGCAGATCCGCTGCGAGCGCCGCATCTTCAATTTCCGCTACCGCTCGGCGGCGCATTGGATCGAGGTGTTCCGCGACCTCTACGGCCCGGTGCACAAGGCCTTTGCGGCGCTCGACGCGGCAGGCGCCTCGGCGATGGAGCGTGAACTCACCGCGCTGCTCGAAGAGTCCAACGTCGCCGGACCGCACGCGCTGGTCGTGCCGAGCGAGTACCTCGAGGTCGTCGTCACGCGCCACTGAGCCGCCCACCCGAGGAACACACCATGACGAACTCGAACCGCTTGCACTCCACGCGCCGCCTGCTGGCCGGCGCCGCCCTCGCCACCGGCCTGGCGGCGTGCGCCACCGGTGCAGGACCGGATGACCGCGTGCCCACCGCGCTGAATCCTGGCTCGCAGACGCGCCCGTTGACAACGCTCGCTGCCAGCGGCGTGCAGATCTACGAATGCCGCGCCGATGGCTCCGCGGCGGCGCCCGCCTGGGCCTTCGTCGCGCCCGAGGCCGCGCTGGTCGACGGCGCGGGACGCCCGGCCGGCACCCATGGCGCGGGACCGCACTGGACCCACCCGGACGGCAGCCGCATCGTCGGCCGCCTGCATTCGCGCGTCGACGCGCCCTCCGCCGCCGACATTCCCTGGCTGCTGCTGAGCACCCAGAGCACCGGCGCGGACGGCGTGTTCAGCCGCGTCTCGCACGTCCAGCGCATTCGCACCGAAGGCGGGGTCGCCCCCGCCGCCGGCTGCGATGCCCGCACGCTGGGTCAGCGCCTGCGCGTGCCCTACCGCGCCGACTACCGCCTGCTGGTCCCGGCCTGAGCACCTCGTGCGCCGGCCCCCAACCCCTTGACTGGAACCTTCACCATGAACACTCGTCCCTTCCTTCCTCGCTTCTTGGCGCCGCTCGCCGGCGCCTTGTTCGCCACGCTGGCCTTGCACGCGCAGGCCGACGTCGTCACCGACTGGAACCAGCGCTCCGCGCAGTTCATCGGCGACGCTCGCATCGGCACACCGCCCGCCGTGCGCGTGATGGCCCTGGTGCAGACCGCCGCCCACGAGGCGGCACTCGACGCCTCGCGGCTGCCGGCCGCGCCCCGCGCGGTCGACACCGCCATCGCAGCCGCACACCGCATCACGATCTCGCAGCTGTTGCCGACGCAGCGTGCGGCCGTAGAGGCAGCGTTCCAAGCCGCGACGGCGGACGATCCGCAACGTGATGCACACGCCGCGGTCGGCGAACGCGCCGCGCAGCGTGTGCTCGCCGCGCGCGCCGGCGACATGCCGACTGCCGCCGACGCCTACCGGCCGCACACCACCCCCGGCGCCTACGTGCCGACGACGCTGCCGGCCGTGACGCTGTGGTCGCAGCGCAAGCCCTGGCTGCTGGAGCGGGCCGACCAGTTCCGCCCCGGCCCGCCTCCGGCGCTCGACAGCGATCGCTGGGCACGCGAGTACAACGAGATCAAGGTGCTGGGCGCGCGCGACAGCAAGCAGCGCAGCACCGAGCAGACCGAGATCGCCCGCTTCTGGGACTACTCGCTGCCGGCCATCTACCACGGCGTGGTGCGCTCGGTGGCCCTGCAGCCCGGGCGCGACGTGCTGGCGAATGCACGCCTGTTCGCGACCGTCGCGCAGGCCATGGACGACGCGCTGATCGCGGTGTTCGACGCCAAGTACAGCCACAACCGCTGGCGCCCGGTCACCGCCATCCGCAACGGCGATGCCGACGGCCACGACGCCACCGAGCGCGATGCCGGCTGGTCGCCACTGATCGACACGCCGATGCATCCCGAGTACCCGTGCGCGCATTGCATCCTTGCCGGCACCGTCGCCACCGTGCTGAAGGCCGAGAGCAAGCCGACGCGCGCGCTGCCCGTGCTCACGACGTCGAGCCCCACGGCGCAGGGCGCGGTGCGGCAGTGGAACAGTCCCGAGGCGTTCATGCGAGAGGTGGCACAGGCGCGCATCGTCGGCGGCGTGCATTTCCGCTCCTCCACCGAGGCGGGCCTCGCGATGGGGCAGCGCATCGGCGAGTGGGCCGTCAAGCGCAGCCTGGCCGCGGCGCAGTGAAACCGGCGGGGGCAGGGCGCTGCGTCCCCCCGCGCGAAGGAAACCACGATGGAACACCACACACTGACTGCCGACTACGTGATCGCCGGTGCCGGCGCCGTGGGACTGGCGTTTGCCGACTCGCTGCTGGCGGAAAGCTCCGCCAGCATGATCATCGTCGACCGCAGGGCGCGCCCCGGCGGCCACTGGAACGACGCTTACCCGTTCGTGCGCCTGCACGGCCCGTCGGCCACCTACGGCGTCAACTCCCTCCCGCTGGGCGAGGGCCGCATCGACGAGGCCGGCCTCAACGCGGGATTGAACGAACTGGCCAGCGGGGCTGAGATCCGCAGCTACTTCGAGCGCGTGATGAACGAGCGGCTGCTGGCCAGCGGCCGTGTGCGCTACCTGCCATCGCACGACCTGGCTGCCGATGGCGTGGCGACCTCGCTGCAGGACGGGCAGCGGGTGCGGCTCGCTGCGCGCCGCCGCTGGGTCGACGCGACGCTCGCCGACACGCGCACGCCGGCCACCCACCCGCCGCGCTTTGCCGTGGCCCCCGGCGTGCGTTGCGTGACGCCGAGTGAACTGGTGGCGCTGCGCGAGCCCTGCCGCGGCCACGTGATCGTGGGCGGCGGCAAGACGGCGATGGACACCGCCCTGTGGCTGTTGGCGCAGGGTGTCGAGCCCGACACGATCACCTGGATCCGTCCGCGCGAAGCATGGCTGCTCAACCGCGCCAACGTGCAGCCCACGCTGCCCTTCTTCGCGCAGACCCTGTCGGCGGTCGCCGCCGAACTGGAGGCGGCACGCGACGCCGACTCGCTGGGGGACCTGTTCGAGCGGCTGGAGGCCGCGCGGCTGCTGCAGCGCATCGACACCACCGTGCAGCCCACGATGTACCGCTGCGCCATCGTCAGCGAGGCGGAGCTCGCGCAGTTGCGCCGTATCCGCAACGTGGTGCGCCTGGGCCATG
>CAJPFZ010000160.1 GCA_905339355.1 Burkholderiaceae bacterium | reverse complement strand
TCTCGAAATTACTCGAAGTAGCTGACGCAACCTGTTCCACCGACACAGTTTTTATCTCCGAAATCTGTTTGGCCACCCAGGGCACATAGGCCGGCGAGTTGGTCTTGCCCCGATAGGGCACTGGTGCGAGGTAGGGGCTGTCGGTTTCGATCAGCATGCGATCGAGCGGCACATAACGTGCCACCTCCCGAAGCTCGTGAGCGGTCTTGAAGGTCAGGATTCCGGAGAAGGAAATCATGAAGCCGAGGTCCAGCGCGGCGCGCGCGACCTCCATCGTCTCGGTGAAGCAGTGAAACACGCCGCCCACCTCGCCTTGACCCTCTTCGCGCAGCACCGACAAGGTGTCGGCGGAGGCGCTGCGGGTGTGGATCACGAGCGGCTTGGCGCTGATGCGGCTCGCGCGGATATGGACGCGAAAGCGCTCGCGCTGCCACGCCATGTCGGCGATGCTGCGGCCGTTCAGGCGGTAGTAGTCGAGGCCGGTTTCGCCGATCGCCACCACCTTGGGCCGAGCGGCCAGGGCCACGAGTTCATCGATGGCAGGTTCCCGCACTGCCTCGTTATCCGGATGCACCCCAGCGCTGGCCCAGAAGTTGTCGTAGGCGAGCGCGAGCCGGTACACCTCGTCGAACTCCTCGAGCGTCGTGCAGATGCACAAGGCCCGGTCGACGCCGGCGGCTTGCATGTCGGCGCGGATCTCATCGATGCGCGCCGACAGCTCGGGAAACGACAAATGGCAGTGGGAGTCGACGTACATAGGTCTTGGAGGGAACTCCAAGCCTAGATTGTTTGCGTCGGCTTGGCAGAAGAAATGGATGTGCCGAGGATCTCTTCGATCCGCAGCTTCAGCAAGCGAGTCTTGTCGTCGCTCGGGAAACGCACGCCGACACCCTGGGTGCGGCCGCCCGACGCGTTGGGCGGCGTGATCCACGCCACCTTGCCGGCCACCGGGTAGCGCTGCGGGTCGTCGGGCAGCGAGAGCAGCAGGTAGATGTCTTCGCCGAGCTTGTATTCGCGCGTGGTCGGAACGAACAGCCCACCCTCGCTGAACAAGGGGATGTACGCGGCGTAGAGTGCACCCTTCTCACGGAACACCAATTGAATGACGCTCGGGCGCGCGTTGCTCGGTGTCGAGGTGGCGCCGGGCAGGATGTTGCGCGGGATGGGGTCGTTCATGGGCACGGGCAGTGTAACGAAAGGCCCTTCCGGCGGGCGCGCTCAGCCGCGCGAATTGAGCGCATGGCGGGCCTGTTGTGTGAGAGATTCCACCATCAGGCCGGCATTCCAGGGGTGTTCTGCTTGGCGCGCGCTTCGAGCGAGCTCACGCGCCCAGGCCGACAGCGCCTCCGGCGCAGACGCTGCCGGCAGCGCAGCAGCGGGGAAGTAGCGCGGCGCCGCGCCGGCGGCCAGGCGCATCGCGTCGTGGCAGAGCTTTTGCAGCATGTCGACCACGCGCGGCAGCGGCCAGGCCGCGAGCGTGCCTGCTTCGCCACGCGCAAGTTGCTGCGGCAGCGCCACCCACTGCGTTGCGTCGATGCCCTCCTCGATCCACTCGAGCACGTCCTGCGGCTGGCCGCCGGTGGCCGCGAGCAGTACTTCCGGCTGCACCACCGAGCGTTCTGTGAGCCAGCGGCTCGCGACAGCGGCGTCGGGCAGACCCAGCGACACGGCCTGGCAGCGGCTGCGGATGGTCGGCAGCAGCGCGTCGGGCGCGGCGCTGCTGAGCAGCAGCTTCGCGTCGCCGGGCGGCTCTTCGAGCGTCTTCAGCAACGCGTTGGCGGAGATGCCATTCATGCGCTCGGCCGGGTGGATCACCACCACCTTGCCTCGGCCGCGTGCCGAGGTGGTCTGGGCAAATCCGATCGCCTGTCGGACCTCGTCGACACGCACCTCTTTGCTCGGCTTGCGCTTGCCCGGTTTGTCGTCGCCGCCTGCATCGCCTTCGTCTTGAGACCCCCAACCGAGCGGCTCGCGCAGCGCCTCGGGCAGCAGCACGAGCAAGTCGGGGTGCGAACGCGCCTGCACCAGGCGGCAGCTCGCGCACTGGCCACAGGGAAGGCGGCCGGCGGTGCCCTCGCACAGCCAGGCCTGGGCGAGCGTCACTGCCAGGTCGAACTGCCCGACGCCTTGCGGACCGTGGATCAGCAGCGCATGGGCGCGCTGCGTTGCCAGCGCCTGACGCAGCGGCTCGGCGAGCCAGGGCAGCGGCAGCAGGCCGTCGGCGCCTACCACTGGCGCGACTCCAGGGCCGAGACGATTTGCTGCCACACCGCCTCGCGATCGAGCGCGGCGTCGATGCGCACGATGCGCTGCGGCGCCGCCTTCATGCGCGCCTCGTAGCCGCCACGCACCCGGTCGAAGAACGCGACACCCTGCTGCTCGAAGCGGTCGGGTGCGCGTGCCGCAGCGCGACGCTCGGCGGCCGTCACGGCGGGCAGATCGAACCAGATCGTCAGGTCGGGCTGCAAGTCGCCATGCACCCAGGATTCCAGCTGCGCCAGCACCGCCGCGTCGAAGCCGCGCCCGCCGCCCTGGTAGGCGAAGGTTGCGTCGGTGAAGCGGTCGCACAGCACCGTCTCGCCGCGCGCGAGCGCCGGCACGATGACCTGCTGCAGGTGATCGCGCCGCGCGGCGAACACCAGCAGCGCCTCGGTGAGCGCATCCATCGTCGAGTGCAGGACCAGCTCGCGCAAGGTTTCGGCGAGGGGGGTGCCGCCGGGCTCGCGCGTGCACAGCACCGTTGCCCCGCCCTGCCGCAGGCGCTGTGCGACGGCATCGATGTGGGTGGATTTGCCGGCGCCGTCGATGCCCTCGAACGTCACGAAACGCGCGGGTGTCATCTTCCACCCCGTTGGTACTGGCTCACCGCGCGATTGTGGGCATCGAGCGAATCGCTGAACTGGCTGGTTCCGTCGCCGCGCGATACGAAATACAAGGCCTTGGTCGGATCAGGCTTCACCGCCGCAAGCAACGAGGCCTTGCCGGGCATCGCGATCGGGGTCGGCGGCAATCCGCCGCGGGTGTAGGTGTTGAACGGGCCGTCTGTGGTCAGGTCCTTCTTGCGCAGGTTGCCGTCGAACGCATCGCCCAGTCCGTAGATGACGCTCGGGTCCGTCTGCAAGGGCATCCCCAGCCGCAGCCGGTTGACGAATACTCCCGCCACCTTGCCGCGGTCGGCCGGCGAGCCGGTTTCCTTCTCGACGATGGAGGCGAGGATCAACGCCTCGTCGATGGTCTTCAGCGGCGTGTCGGCGGCGCGCTGCTCCCACGCGAGCGCCAGCTGGTTCTTCATCGCGCGATGCGCGCGCCTGAGCACCGCAATGTCGTTGCTGCCCTTGTTGTAGGCATAGGTGTCGGGAAAGAAGCGCCCTTCCGCCGGCACGCCGGGTTCGCCCAGCGCCGCCATGATCTCGGACTCACTCATTGCGGCGGTGGTCGGCTTCAGGCTGTCGGCCTTGGCGAACTCGGCACGCACCTGCTTGAAGGTCCAGCCGTCGATGATGCGCACGACGGCGAGCGTGACGTCGCCGCGCACCATCTTGTTGAGCAGGCTCACTGGCGTCGTACCGCGGTTGATCTCGTAGCTGCCCGCGCGGATCTTGCGCGACTCGCCGGACCAGCGGAACCACTCGTAGAGCAGGCGCGGCGAGGTCTGCACGCCCGCGCGCACCCAGGCCTGCGCGATCTCGCGCGGCGTGGTGCCCTGCTCGATGGCGACTTCCACTGCGTCGGCGGCCAGGGGCAGCGGGCGGTTCAGCCACCAGGCTGCGGCGCCCGCGGCCGCAGCGGCCGCGAGCACGACGAGAACGAGCAGGAAGCGCAGGAGTTTCATCCGAGACAGACAACCCCAGCGGGGCGAGGAACAACGGCCGCGAATCATAATCGGCGCATGAGCAGGCGGGGCCGCCCGACGGGCGAACTCCGCAGTGCGCAGCACGTAGGTAACCCATGAACACAACCCCCCCGATCGCCGGCGTGGCGCCCTTGACGCACTGGGGCGTGATCCGCGCTCAAGGCGCCGACGCGGCAAGCTTCCTGCACAGCCAGCTGACCAACGACTTCGCGCATCTCGCCGCCGATCAGGCACGTCTGGCCGGCTACTGTTCGGCCAAAGGCCGCCTGCTCGCGAGCTTCGTCGCCTGGCGCGCGGGCGACGACGAGATCCTGCTTGCCTGCCATGCGAGCGTGCTGCCCGCGACGCTGAAGCGGCTGTCGATGTTCGTGCTGCGCGCCAAGTGCAAGCTGAGCGACGCCACCGCGCAAGTTCCGCTGTTCGGCGTCGCCGGCCCGCCCGCCCGCCAGGACCAGGCCCGCCTGCCCGCTTGGGGCAAGGTCGACCTCGATGGCGCCCAATGGATTCGCCTGCCCGATGCCGCCGGCACGCCACGCGCCTTGCTCGCCGGCACCGCCCCGGCCGACGCGCCCGCGATCTCGCCGGAAGCCTGGCGCTGGCTGGAAGTGCAAAGCGGCGTGCCGGTGATCGAAGCCGATACCGTCGAGCAGTTCGTCCCGCAGATGTTGAACTTCGAGCTGGTCGGCGGCGTGAGTTTCCAGAAGGGCTGCTATCCCGGACAAGAGATCGTTGCGCGCGCGCAGTACCGCGGCACGGTGAAACGCCGCATGTTCCTGTTCGACGTGGATCACCCGGCGCGCGCGGGCATGGAAGTCTTCTGCAGCGCCGACCCGGGCCAGCCGGCGGGACTCGTCGCCAACGCCGCGCCGCGGCCGAACGGCGAGGGTTCGAGTGCGCTGGTGGAACTCAAGCTCTCGGCACTCGACGGCGGCAGCATCCACCTGGGCGAGCCGGCCGGTCCTGCCATGCGGCGACAGCCGCTGCCCTACCCCGTGCCCGCAGATTCCGACCTCGCGGCCTGACGCCGACCGCTTGAATCCGGCCGCTGCGGCAACAGTTCACACCGGCGGGAGCCCGATGCGCGAGCTGTTCATCTACTATCGAATCGAGGTGGCCGGTGCGGCCAGCGCACTCGCTGCCGCGCAGGCATTTCAGCAACGGCTGCGAGATCGCCACCCCGGCCTCACGGCGCGCCTGCTGCGCCGCCCCGACGATCCGACAGCCCACGCCAACGACACGCAGACCTGGATGGAAATCTATTCGTTCGACGACGCAGGCATCTGCGCCGCGCTGCAAGCCGACATCGAATCCGAAGCGGCCGCACTCGCGACCTTCATGCGCGGCACGCGCCACACCGAGGTGTTCGTTCCATGTGCCTCGTAGCGCTGGCCATCGACCACAGCCGCCGCTTCCCGCTCGTGATCGCGGCCAACCGGGACGAGTTCTTCAAGCGGCCCGCGGCGCGCCTCGCCTGGTGGACACCCGAGACCGGCGGCCCCGCGATCTTGAGCGGCCGCGACCTCGATGCCGGCGGCACGTGGATGGGCCTCACGGCCGAAGGCCGGCTCGCCCTCGTGACCAACGTGCGCGACCCGGGGCGCAACGACCCGGGTGCGCCCTCACGCGGGCGCATCGTCCCGGATTGGCTGGCCGCGGCCGACCGCACCGACCGCTTCTGGATGCGCACCGCCTTGTCGGGCTACAACGCCTTCAACCTGGTGGCCTTCGACTTCCGCCGCGGCGAGTGCTTCTGGGCATCGAACAACGGCGACTACCCGTTGCGCCTGGAACGCGGCGTGCACGGCCTGTCGAACGCCAAGCTCGACACCCCCTGGCCCAAGGTCGAAGCGCTGAAAGAGCGGCTCGACGATGCGATCGCCGAGGCTTCCAGCGTCGATGCGCTGTCGATGCGTCTGTTCGACGCGCTGTCCGACCGCAGCGAGGCGCCCGACGAGCGCCTGCCCGATACCGGCGTGCCGCTCGAATGGGAGCGCCGCCTGTCGGCCGCGTTCATCCGCACGCCCGATGCGGCCTACGGCACCCGCTGCTCGACGCTGGTGATCACCGAGAAGGTCAATCGCCACCTGGTGACGCATGTGCTCGAACGCAGCTTCAGCGCCACCGGCGTCGCCTTGCTGCGCCGCTCGACGCTGAAGAACTGGCCGCCGCGCTACAGCCTCGACGACGGGACCGCGCAGCCGGTCAGCGAGCCCACGGAGGTCGCCGAGGCCGAACTCGTCGCCGATGCAGCGGCCGCTGCCGAGCTGCAGGCCGCCGCCAAGCGCGTGCGTGTGCGCAGCCTGCTCAAGCCCGACCCGAGCCGCAGGCGCCGCCGCACGATGCCGATGCCGCTGTGAGCGGTCCTCTCGCAGGCCCTAAAGGCTGCGCACCATCTCGACGTGCGGGATGCCGGCTTCCTCGAACACCGTTCCGCGCTCGCTGAAACCCGCACGCGAATAGAACGGCGCGGCCGAGAGCTGCGCATGCAGCACCACTTCGTGGTCGCCGCGGGCGCGGGCGGCCTTCATCAAGGCATCGAGCACGGCGCGGCCGACCCGGCTGCCGCGCATCGCCCGCACCACGGCCATGCGGCCGATCTTGGCGACGCCAGGCACATGCTCGAGGAGTCGGCCGGTGGCCAGCGGTACGCCGAAACGATTCACCGCCACCGCGTGCACGCAGATCGCATCGGCTTCGTCCCACTCCATCTCGGCGGGAATCTGCTGCTCCTCGACGAACACCGCCGTGCGGATGGCTTGCGCCTCGCGGCCGAGTTCGTCCCACGAGCCCACGCGCACGTCGACCATCGGCTTGCCGGCTTCGAAGGCCTGCAGCACCTCGCGCAGTTCCTGTGGCACCGGCTTGGCGGTCTGCGTCTGCGCATCGGCGAACACGTAGACCAATTCGCCCGACACCAGCAGTTCCTCGGCGCGGAACACGGCGGCCGAGAACAGCATCGACGAGTTGCCGATTCGCGTGCAGCGGACGCCGATGTCGAGCACGTCGTCGCAGCGCGCCGAGCGTTCGTACTCGAGCGTCGCCTTGCGCACGAACAGATCGCCGCCGAGGTACTCCAGCGTCTGCGCATACGGCAGCGCGAGCGCGCGCCAGTAGCCGGTGACCGCGGTGTCGAAGTACATCAGGTAGTGGCCGTTGAAGACGATCTTCTGTGCGTCGATCTCGGCCCAGCGCACGCGCAGCCGCTCCAGGAAGCGAAATTCGGTTCGTTTCATGCGATGTCGAAGGCCTTCTTCAATGCCGCCGCAGCAGCTTCCTGGGCTTCACCGGCCTCGGGCAGCGCGCGCCCGAGCTTGATGAAGTCATGGGTGACGCCGCGCACCAGTTCGAGCTCGACGGGA
>CAJPFZ010000159.1 GCA_905339355.1 Burkholderiaceae bacterium | reverse complement strand
CTCGATGGCTGTTTCGTCGACGGCCTCGAGATCGCCCAGGCGATGCAATCGGGCATCGCGCGGCTCGGCGTGGATCGGCTGCGCACGCTCGCGGCGCTGTTCGCCGGCGACTTTCTCGACGGCATGGAGATCGACCGCAGCCCGCAGCTCAACAGCTGGCTGGTCGCGCAGCGGCGGCGCCTGCGCGCCTGCCACGCGGCCATCCTGGAGCATCTGGCCGCGCAGCTGCCCGCCGAGAGCGACGAGGTATTCGCCCACCTGGAGACGTGGCTCGCGCTTGCCCCCTTCGACCGGCGCGCGCACGAGTTGCTTCTCGACACGCTCGCCCGGCGCGGGCGCATGCGCGAAGGCGACGAGCATCTGGGCGAAACCGCACGCGTGTTCGATGCCGAGGGCCTGGACTGGCGATCGCTGCGCGATGCCTGGCGCGATGCGCGAGCCCGGCACGCGGGCGCGGCGGTGCCCGGCGGCGTCGCGGCGCGCGCGCTCGCCGCGCCGCAGGCGCCCGTGGAGGCGCGCGTGGCCGCACCGCGCCGCGCGTCGATCGCCGTGATGCCCTTCGCCGACGGCAGCGAACAAGGCGCACCCGGCGGCCAGCTGGCCCCAGGCCTCGTGCACGACGTCATCACGCGCCTCGCCAAGCTGCGCAGCCTGTTTGTCATCGCGCAGGGCACCGTGTTCGCGCTCGGCGAGCGACGGGTGGCCTCGGCGGAAGTGGGCAGGACGCTGGACGTCGACTACGTCGTCACGGGCTTGCTGCGGCGCCAGGGCGCGCGGCTGCTCGTGAACGTGGAGCTTGCCGAGACACGCACCGCCCACGTCGTTTGGGCCGAGGTCTTCGACCAGCAGCTCGACGACACCTTCCTCGTGCTCGACGAGATCGGCAACCGCATCGTGGCCTCGATCGCCGGCGAGATCGAGGGCGTGGAGCGCAACCGGGCGATCCTCAAGCCGCCCAGTTCGCTCGACGCGTGGGAGGCGCATCACCGCGGCCTGTGGCACATGTACCGCTTCAACCGCGCCGACAACGAACGTGCGCGCGGCTTCTTCGAGATGGCGGTGCACCTGGATCCGACGTTTTCACGCGCCCATGCCGGCCTCTCGTTCACGCATTGGCAGGATGCCTTCCAGCATTGGGAGGAGCGCGAGCGCGCCGTCGACCGCGCCTTCAAGACGGCCGGCGACAGCCTGGCCGTCGACGACCGGGATCCGGCCGCGCACTGGGCCATGGGGCGTGCACTGTGGCTGCGCGGCCAGCAGGAGCAGTCGATCGTCGAGCTGGGGACCGCCGTCGACCTGAGCCCGAACTTCGCGCTCGGGCACTACTCGCTGGCGTTCGTGCACAGCCAGTCGGGTGACCCGCAGGCAGCCATCGCCGCGTCGGACCACTCGCGGCACCTGAGCCCCTATGACCCGCTGATGTTCGGCATGCTGGGCACACGCGCGATGGCGCTCGTGCGGCTCGGGCGCTTCGACGAAGCCGCCGGCTGGGCCGTCAAGGCCGCGGCGCGGCCGAACGCGCACGCGCACATCCTCGCGATCGCGGCGCACTGCCTTGCGCTCGCGGGGCGTCTCGACGAGGCGCGCAGCTACGCCGCGACGATCCGCAAGTCGATGGCGGCCTACCGCGTCGACGACTTCCTGGAGGCATTCCGGTTTTCTCCCGACGCGATCGCCTTGTTCCGATCGGCGGCCAGGCAGATCGGCTTCGACTAGTGGCCTGCGGGCGGCATCAAGCCGCCACGGCCCGCGGCTCCTGCGCGAGCAGGCCGAGCGCGTGCTGGCAGAGCATGCGCTCTTCGCTGGTGTGCAGCACCCACACCGCGACTTGGCTGTCAGCGCTCGAGATGCGCTTGCTGCCCGCCTCGTTGGCATGGGGGTCGAGCGCCACGCCCATCCACTTCAGGCGCTGTGCCACCTGCTCGCGAATGACGGCGCAATGCTCGCCGACGCCGGCCGTGAAGACGAGCGCGTCCAGCCCGCCGATCGAGGTGGCGAGCCGCGCCACGTGCTCGGCCACCGAGCGGCAATACATGTTCACCGCCTGCCCCGCGCCGACATGGCCGGCGCCGGCCGCCTGCAGCAGGTCGCGCATGTCCGCGCTCAGCTCGCTGACACCGAGCAGCCCGGACTTCTTGTACAGCATCGATTCCACTTCCTGCGGCGGCAATCCGAGCCGCACGAGGTGGAAGATCACCCCGGCGTCGAGGCTGCCGCAGCGGGTGCCCATCATCAGCCCATCGAGCGCGGTGAAGCCCATCGTCGTGTCGACGCTCCTGCCGTCGACCATCGCGCACGCGCTCGAGCCGCTGCCGAGGTGGCACACGACCACCCTGCGAAACGGCTGCAGCTCCGGCTGGCGCGAGATGTACTCGTAGCTCAGGCCATGAAAGCCGTAGCGCCGCACACCCTCGGCGAACAGGTCGCGGGGCAGCGCGAACATCTGCACCTCGTCGCTCTGGCTGCGGTGGAACGCCGTGTCGAAGCAGGCGAACTGCGGTACGCCGGGCACCAGGTCGCGCACGGCCTGGATACCCGCGAGGTTGTGCGGCTGGTGCAGCGGCGCGAGACCCACGAGCGCCGCCAGCTTGGCGAGCACCGCGGCATCGATGCGAACCGGCCCGTCGAATTGCGTGCCGCCGTGGACCACGCGGTGCGCGACCGCGTCGAAACGCAAGCGGTTGTCCGCGAGCCAGCGCAGCAGCCACTCGACGCAGCTGCGCGGGTCGGCATGCGCCGGCATCGCGAACTCCTGCCGCGGCTTTCCGTGCAGCGTGAGCGCCACGCGCGGCTTGTCGCCGATGCGCTCGAACTGCCCTTCGAGCAGCAGCGAGTCGATGCGCCTGGCCGAACACGCATGGAGCGCGAACTTGACGCTCGAACTGCCGGCATTCAAGGTGAGCACGTTGCGCTTCATCAGCACGCTCCCCCGCTCACCAGAATGCGCGCCAGCAGGCACGACGCGATGCGCGCACGCGCAGTATCCGAACGCGACGTGAGGATCACCGGCACCTTCGCGCCGAGCACGATGCCGCCCGTCAACGCGCCGCCCATGTGCTCCATGTCCTTGGCGAGCATGTTGCCCGCTTCGTAGTTGGGCACGGCGAGGATGTCGGCGTCGCCGGCCACCGCCGAGACGATGCCCTTGATGTGGGCGGCCTCCCTGGAGAGCGCGTTGTCCAGCGCGAGCGGGCCTTCGAGCACGGCGCCGCGGATCTGCCTGCGCTCGGCCATCTTGCACAAGGCCGCGGCATGCAGCGTCGACTCGATGTCCTGCTCGACGGTTTCCACCGCCGCCAGCACCGCCACCTTCGGCAGCTCGACACCCAGGCGCCGAGCCAGGTCCACCGCGTTCTGGATGATGTCCTTCTTGGCGTCGAGATCCGGGGCGATGTTCAGCGCCGCATCGGTGATGAGCAGCAGCTTGTGGTACTGCGGATGGTCGATCGCGAACACGTGGCTCATGCGCCGCCCGGTGCGCAGCCCCGAGTCGCGCGCGACGATGGCGCGCATCAGGTCGTTGGTGTGCAGGCTGCCCTTCATGAGCGCCTGGACGTGCCCTTCGCGGGCCATCTCCACGGCCGCGGCGGCCGCCTGCTGCGGTGTGTCGGCCTCGCGGATGTCGAGGCCGTCGAGGTCGAACCCGTTGTCGCGTGCGACCTGCCGGATGCGCTCGGCCGGCCCCACGAGGGTCACCACGATCAAGCGTTGCGCGGCGGCGAGCACGGCGCCTTCGAGGCTCGTGCGGTCGCAAGGCCACACCACCGCCACCGGCATGGCGGCTTGCCCGGCCAGAAGCCGCGTCAGGCTGGAGTCGAACAGTTCACGGTCAAGCGGCTCTTTGAGGAACATAGATCCTTCTGGTTTTGACGATCACTACCGGGTAAACCCGTATGTCGAGAGTGTTTGTGCAGTGCGCAAAAACCGATTGACCTACCTCAAGCGAGCAAGAGCCAGCCTGCCAAATTGGGCCGGGCACTCTAGTTACTTCGCCACGGCGCCCTTTGCGCCGCCCCTGCAGTTCGTCCGCCAACTGCCGAAAACCAGGGATTCCCCTACACGATCCGACACGAACATGATCTCCAAGCTCCGGTTGTCCCACCGGTTGGCGCTGGGCTTCGGCCTGGTGCTGGCGCTGCTCCTCTTGACCACCTGGCTGGGTCTGACCGGCATGCGAGCGCTTTCGCAGACCCTCGACACGGTGGTCATTCGTGGCGCGCAGCGTGCGCAGGCCATCATGGCGATGGAGCGGGCAGCGAACGACTACGCGCTCGGCTTGCGCAACACGGGCGGGACGGAGCTCGACCACGCCGAGCCGCTGATGAAACGGATCGCCTCGGCCGGTGCGCGCTACGACGAGGCGTTGCGCGTGCTCGCCCCGCTCATGCCATCGGCGCCCGAGGCGCAAGCGCTGCTCGTCACCGCAGCCAACGCGGCGGCGGCGCTGCGCCAGGTGCTCGCCGAGGCCGAGAAGGCAGGTGATGGCAGGGGCGTCGGCGCCGTGTTCTTCAACGTGCGCCAGGCGGTCACGGGCTCGGACGCTGCCGCGTGGTCGCAGCGCCAGGAGGCGTGGCAGCAAGCGCTGGTCGCCCTCGGCGACTGGGACACACGCGTCAACCGCGAACTCAGCGTCGAGACCCGCGCCGACACGCAGCGCGCACGCCTGCTGCTGATCGCCGGGGCGCTGCTCGCGCTCGCGCTCGGCAGCGCGACCGCGTGGTGGATCACCCGCGACATCGGCGCCGGCCTGCGCTTCGCCGTCGACGCAACGCAGCGCATCGCGAACCACGACCTGTCGGAGCCGGTCATTTCGCTGCGCCACGACGAACTCGGGCAGCTCGCGCGTTCGATCGAAGCCATGCGCCGCAGCCTGCACGGGCTGGCGGGCGGCGTGCGCGAGGCGAGCCAGGGCATCGCCACCGCCAGCGGGCAGATCACCCAGGGCAGCCAGGACCTGAGCCAGCGCACCGAAGAGACGGCAGCCACCTTGCAGGCGACCGCCAGCGCCATCTCTCAACTGACCTCGATGCTCGACCAGACCATGCAGACCGCGGGCTCGGCCGGCACGCTGGCGCGCGACGCGCAGGACGTGGCCACGCGCGGCGGCGGCGTGGTGGCCGACGCGGTGTCGACGATGCACGAGATCGACGGCGCATCGCGCAAGATCGCCGACATCGTGGCGATGATCGACAGCATCGCGTTCCAGACCAACATCCTCGCCCTCAACGCCGCCGTCGAGGCCGCCCGCGCCGGCGACCAGGGCCGCGGCTTCGCCGTCGTCGCGAGCGAAGTGCGCGCACTCGCGCAGCGCTGCGCCGCCGCGGCGCGCGAGATCAAGACGCTGATCCAGGCCTCGCTCGAGAAGGTGGAGAGCGGCAGCAAGCAGGTGCAGCACGCCGGCGGCGCGACCACCGAGATCATGAGTTCGGTGGAGCGCGTCTCCAAGCTCGTCACGACGCTCTCGGTCGAAGCCACGCAGCAGCGCGACGGCATCGGCCGCACCAGCGCCTCGGTCGCGCAGCTCGACACGATGGCGCAGCAGAACGCCGCGCTCGCGGAGGAGTCGGCGGC
>CAJPFZ010000158.1 GCA_905339355.1 Burkholderiaceae bacterium | reverse complement strand
TCGGTCCAATGAGGGGGTCATGACACGCACACCTCCGACTCTCTTGCGCCGCCTCCTTGCCGCCCTGGGTTGCCTGGCCGCATCGGCGACGGTGCAAGCCGCCGTGATCGCCGTCGAACTGCCGGCCTTCTCGGGCACGACGCTGCTGAGCTTCGACGACGTGGCCGCCGGCACCAGTCTCACCACGCAGCATTCGCCTTCGGGCATCGCAAGCTTCGCAGCGCCGGTGCTGGGCACGAGCGGCTCGCCGATGGTGATGGACTTCAACATGTTCCTGCTGCCGGGCACTGTCTCGGGCGGCCAGCTCGTCTCGATGGGTGCGAGCATCGGGTTCACCGGCGACGTCGACCGGGTCGGGGCCTGGCTCTACAAGGGCAACGGGCAGCACTACCTCAGCGCACTCGACGCATCGCAGAACGTGCTGTTGACGGTGGCCGCAAGCGCGGCCAGCGGCGACAGCGATCACTTCGATTTCGTCGGCATCCAGTCCGACAGCCGCAACATCCGCTATGTCGTCATCTCGAACAAGGACCTGTCGGCCAGCCCGCAGTGGGATCTGAACGGTCACAACACCTTCTTCGACGACCTCATGTTCTCGCCGCCGATCACGGCGTCGATCACTGCGGTGCCCGAACCGAAGACCTGGGTGCTGATGCTGCTGAGCCTCGCGCTGATCGGCTTCGTCGTGCGCGGCCGGCGCTAGCCGCGGGTCGCACGCCTCTCAGGGCTGGTCGGGGGGCAGTGCCGCCAGCTGCGAATGGCGGATGCGTGTCTTCGACAGCGCACCCGCCGATTCGAGGATCGGGTAGGCGATCGAACAGATGTGCGAGTTGATGCGCTTGAGATCGCTGATCAGGTCCAGGTGCAGCGAGCTCGTCTCGATGCTCTGCGCGGTGTTGTCGCGCAGCCGCGCGATGTGGCTCGCCGCGTACTCGTGCTCCAGGTCGCGGAAACGCGCCTTCTCTTCGAGCAGCTTTTGCGCGTCGCGCACGTGGCCGTCGAGGAACACGCTCATGCCCATGCGCAGGTTGGCCATCAAGCGCTCGTGCAGGTGCACGATCTCGGCCATGCCGGCGTCGGAGAAGCTGCGGTTCTTGCGGATCTTCTTGTCCTCGACGTCCTGGATCACGCGCTCGATGATGTCGCCGATCTGCTCCATGTTGATGGTGAAGGAGACGATGTCGGTCCAGCGCCGGCTTTCCCGCTCCGACAGCGCCTCGCGCGAGATCTGCGTCAGGTAGAACTTGATCGCCGAGTAGAGCTCGTCGACCGTGTCGTCCATGCGGCGAAGCTGCTCGGCGAGCGCGAGGTCGTTGTGGCGGATCACCGGCAGGATGCCGCGCAGCATGGTCTCGACGACGTCGGCCTGGTGCAGCGCCTCGCGCGCCGCGCAGCTGATGGCGAGCGACGGCGTGGCAAGCGCCGACGGGTCGAGGTGGCGCGGCCGCTCGGTGCCCGTGCCCACCACCGGCGTCGGCAGCAGCCGGTCGGCGGCGCGCGCCACGATGCCCGTGAAGCCGATGAACAGCAGCGCCAGCGCCACGTTGAAGCCAAGGTGGAAGAAGACCACCTGCTGGTGCACCGTCTCCACGTACTGCTGCAGCAGTGCAAGCGCCTGCGGCAGCAGCGGGATGGCGATCAGCGCGCCCGCCACCTTGAACAGGAAGTTGCCCACCGGCAGGCGCCGCACCTGCGGCGACGCGCGCCCGGTGGCGATCATCGCCAGCACGCCGCTGCCGATGTTGGCGCCGAGCACCAGGCCCAATGCCACGTTGGTGGGGAGCAGGCCCGAGGCGGCGAGCGTCGCGGTCAGCAGCACGATGGCGAGGCTGGAATACGACAGCACGGTGAGCACCGCGCCGACGACGATGTCGAGCATCACCTCGTTCGGCAAGGCCACCAGCAGGGCCCGCACCGCCGGCGAATCGGTCAGCGGGCGGGTGGCGCCCACGATCAGCTGCAACGCGAGCGTGATGAGGCCCAGGCCGATCAGCACGCGGCCGATGCGCCCGGCGGGGCTGTCCTGCCGGGTCACGAACATGACGACGCCGACGAAGATCAACAGCGGCGACAGCCACGACAGGTCGAAGGAGAAGACCACCGCCATCACGCTGCTGCCCACGTCGGCGCCCAGCATCACGGCGAGCGCCGCGCCGGTGGTCACCAGGCCCTTGCCGACGAACGAGGCGACGATCAGGCAGGTGGCCGTACTCGACTGCACGATGGTCGTCACGCCGACGCCGGCCAGCGCGGCATGGATGCGGTTGCTGAAGCTCTTGGCGAGCACCCGCCGCAAGTCCTCGCCGAACACGCTCAGCACCCCAGTGCGCACGATGTGCGTGCCCCAGACCAGCAGTGAAATGGCTGCGAGCAGGTTCAGCAGATGAAGCATGTGGGTGCGGCGACTCCGGCGAGGGAACTCTTGTAACCGTGTCGGCCGATGATAGGCGAGGCCGAAAGAGCCCAGTGCCGCTGCGCCCTGGGTTGACGCTCAAACCGCACGGCCCCTAGACTGGGCCGGACCGCCAGGGGCAACTCGGACACGCAGGAACAGCGAGGCATCGATGGCGAACAAGCTCAAGCAACACCCGGCGCTCGAGGCCGTGCGCCAAAGCGGCAGCGAGAAGGTCAAGGTGGCCGTGAGCGACATCGACGGCATCCTGCGCGGCAAGTACCTGCACCTCGACAAGTTCGCGGGCGCCGCGGAGGGCGGCTTCGGTTTTTGCGACGTCGTCTTCGGCTGGGACAGCAGCGACTGCTGCTACGACAACGCGCAGCTCACCGGCTGGCACCGCGGCTTCCCCGACGCGCTGGCGCGGCTGGACCTGGACACCCACCGCCGCGTGCCCTGGGACGGCGACGTGCCGTTCTTCCTCGGCGAGTTCGTCAACGCCGACGGCACGCCGCTTGCCATCTGCCCGCGCCAGACACTCAAGCGGGTGCTGCGCCGTGCCGAGAAGCTGGGCGTGATGCCCATGTGCGGCGTCGAGTTCGAGTGGTTCAACTTCGCCGAGACGCCGCAAAGCTGGGCCGCCAAGAAGGGTGTCGACCCGCAGCCGATCACGCCGGGCATGTTCGGCTACTCGCTGCTGCGCATGAACCACAAGCGCGAGTACTTCAACGCGCTGATGGACGAGATGCTGGCCTTCGGCGTGCCCATCGAGGGACTGCACACCGAGACCGGCCCCGGGGTCTACGAAGTCGCGATCCTGTTCAGCGAGGCTTTGGAGGCGGCCGACCGTGCGATCCTCTTCAAGACCGGGGCCAAGGAGATCGGCGCGCGCTTCGGCGTGATGCCGAGCTTCATGGCGAAGTGGAACGCGCAGTACCCCGGTTGCAGCGGCCATATCCACCAGAGCCTGTCGGACGGCAAGCGCAACCTGTTTTACGACGCCAAGTCGCCGCGTGCGATGAGCGGCGTGTTCGAGAGCTATCTCGCCGGGCAGGTCGCCTGCCTGATGGAGTTCGCGCCGATGTTCTGGCCGACCATCAACAGCTACAAGCGCCTCGTCGACGGCTTCTGGGCGCCGGTCAAGCCCACCTGGGGCATCGACAACCGCACCGCGAGCTTCCGCGTCATCGCCGGCAGCCCGAAAGGCACACGCCTGGAAACGCGCTGCCCGGGCGCCGACATCAACCCCTACCTCGCGGTCGCGGCGGTGATCGCGGCCGGCCTGCATGGCGTGGAGAAGGGGCTCAAGCTCGAGGCGCCGCCGATCACCGGCACCAACCAGGGGGCGGAGAACGTTCCGCGCGCGCCGCGCACGCTGATCGAGACGACGCGCATCTTCAGGCAGTCGGCCATCGCGCGCGACTGGCTCGGCGACGACTTCGTCGAGCACTTCGCCGCCACCCGCGAGTGGGAATGGCGGCAATGGCTGGACGGCGTCACAGACTGGGAATTAAAACGCTACTTCGAGATCATCTGACCATGTTGCGTGCGCTGCGTGCCCTCGCTCTTTCGCTGCTGTGCAGCGCCTCCTTCGGCGTGCCGGCGGCGACGCTGCGCATCGCCAGCGGGTTCGACCCGCAGACCATGGACCCGCATGCGCTCGCGCTGCTGTACCACACACGCGTCATCACGCAGATCTACGAGTCGCTGGTGTGGCGCGACGAGCAGTACCGCATCGAACCGGGCCTGGCCGTGTCGTGGCACGCGGTGAATCCGACCACGTGGCGCTTCAGGCTGCGCCCCGGCGTGACCTTCCACGATGGCTCGCCGTTCACCGCCGACGACGCGGTGTTCTCGATCGAACGCGTCCTGGCGCCGCCGTCGCAGCGCGCCTTCCACCTGCAGGGAGTCACCTCGGCGAAGAAGATCGACGACCTGACGATCGAGGTCTCGCTCTCGACCCCCGACGCGGTACTGCCGGAGAAGTTCTTCCTGCTCGGCATGATGAGCAAGGCCTGGGCCGTCAAGCACGGCGTGCAGCGTGCACAGGACTTCAACGGCAAGCAGGAGACCTTCACGGTGCGCAACGCCAACGGCACCGGCCCGTTCCGCCTCGACCGCTACGAGCCCGACGTGCGCACGGTGCTGAAGGCCAACCCGAACTGGTGGGGGCGCGGCGACAAGCGCACCGGCAACGTCGACGAAGTCACCTTCGTGGCGATCAAGCAGGATGCGACGCGGCTCGCCGCGCTGACCTCGGGCGAGATCGACCTGGTGCTCGACCCGCCGTTCCAGGACGTCGACCGGCTCAAGCGGGATGCGCGGCTCACGCTGCTGCAGATCCCGGACCTGGGCCAGCAGTACTTCACCTTCGACCAGTCGCGCGACGAACTCCTGCATGGCGACGTGAAGGACCGCAACCCGTTCAAGGACAAGCGCGTGCGCCAGGCGGTCTACCAGGCGATCAACGTCGAGCTGATCGTGCAGAAGGTGCTGCGCGGCCAGGCCACGCCCACCGGCGCCTTCCTCTCGAGCCGCGTCGACGGCGTGCCGCCCGAGCTCGACCGGCGCCTGCCCTACGAACCCGCCGCCGCCAAGGCGCTGCTCGCGCAGGCGGGCTATCCGAACGGCTTCGCGGTGACGCTCGATTGCGTGAACATCGCCTACCGCGAGAACGTCTGCCAGGCGGCCACGGCAATGCTGGCGCAGGTGGGCATCCGCACCTCGCTGCGCTCGGCGGCGACCAACCAGTTCTTTCCGAAGCTGAGCCAGGGCACGGCGAGCTTCATCGAGTTCGGCTGGACGCCGACCACCGATGCCTGGGCATCGTTGAACGCGCTGTTCCGCAGCTGGGACAAGAGCGGCGCGGGCACCTTCAACGCCGGCCGCTATTCGAATCCGCAGCTCGATGCGCTGATCGACAGCATCCGCGTCGAGCCCGACATGACGCGTCGCCGCGCGATGATCGCCACCGCCTTGCGGCTGATCCGTGACGACCTGCCCTACATCCCGCTGTACCGGCGCACGCTGACCTGGGCGATGAACAAGAAGGTTCAGGCGGTGCAGTGGCCGGCCGACAGCATCGAACTGCGCTGGGTGCGGGTGCGCTGAATGCCGAGGGCCTCATGACCATCCACCGCTTCTCCTTTCCGACCACCATCCACTTCGGACCCGGCGCGCGGCGCGAGGTCGCGCGCCACCTGAGCGACGCGGGGTGCCGCCGGCCGCTGAGCGTGACCGACCGGGCTCTCGCGGCGCTACCGGTGCTGGCTGAGTTCCGCACCCACCTGCGGGGCCTCGACGCGGCGTTGTTCGACGGTGTCTTCGGCAACCCGACGGCCAGCCAGGTGATGGCGGGCGCCGCGGCGTTCAAAGCCCACGGCGCCGACAGCGTGATCGGCTTCGGCGGCGGCGCGGCGCTGGACGTCGCCAAGCTGGTCGGCGTGATGGCAGTGCACGAAGGCGACGTGCTGGAGTACGTCTGGGACCACCCGCAGGTGCGGCCCATCGTGCATGCGCTGCCGACTTTCGTCGCGCTGCCGACGACCGCGGGGACCGGCTCCGAGGTTGGCCGCTCCAGCGTCGTGTCGCAAGACGACACGCACGTGAAGCGCGTGGTGTTCTCGCCCCGGCTGCTGGCGAGCGCAGTGTTCGCCGACCCGGACCTCACGCTCGGCTTGCCGCCCGCTGTGACGGCCGCCACCGGCATGGATGCGCTCACGCACAACATCGAGAGCTACCTGTCGCCCGCCTACCACCCGCTGTGCGACGGCATCGCGCTCGAAGGCGCGCGCATCGCCGCGCGCGCGCTGCCGGTGGCGGTCAGGGAGCCGGGCAACCTGAGCGCACGCGGCGACATGATGATGGCCTCGATGATGGGTGCCATTGCGTTCCAGAAGGACCTCGGCGCGGTACACGCGTGCGCCCACGCCCTGGGGGCCGTGTGCGACCTGCACCACGGGCTGGCGAACGCCCTGATGATCGACACCGTGCTGGCCTGGAACGGTGAGGCCGCGGGGGAGAAATTCGACGAGCTCGCGCATGTCTGCGGCGTGGCCGGCGGCGGGGCGCAGCTCGTGCCCTGGCTGAAGCGGCTCAAGCAGGAGATCGGCATCGTGGGCGGTCTCGCGCAGCATGGGGTGAAGCCGGAGCACCTGCCGCGTCTGGTCGAGATTGCCAGCGCCGACATCTGCCACCAGACCAACCCGCGGCCGTGCACGGCGGCCGATTTCGAACGTTTCTTCCGGGCGGCGATGTGACCGGGCAGCGGCTGAAGATCGGCGTCAGCGCATGCTTCTTCCATGCCGATGCGGCGCGTCCGATCTTCACCGGCAAGACGCTGCAGTACGTGGAGCAGTCGATCGTGCACTGGGTCATGTCGCGCGGCGACCTCGCCGTGATGATCCCGAGCCCCGAGGGCGACACCCGCCGCGGCGACGTGACGCTCGCGCACTACGCACAGTGGCTGGACGCGCTGGTGCTCGAAGGCGGCTCCGATGTCTGGCCGGGCAGCTACGGCGAGGAGCCGCTGCAGGAGCGCTGGCAGGGCGACCGCGTTCGAGACGAGTACGAAAAGGCGCTCGCCGCGGCATTCATCGCCGAGCGCAAACCGGTGCTCGGCGTGTGCCGGGGCCTGCAGCTGCTCAACGTGGCCTACGGCGGCACGCTGTACCAGGACATCTCGACGCAGCACCCGAAGGCGGCGTCGCATCGCGAGGCGAGCCTCTACGACCGCCACTTCCACGAGATCGAGTTCGTGCCGGGATCGCGGCTGGGCGAACTCTATTCGGGCGTGCCGCGGGCGCGCGTGAACAGCGTGCATCATCAGGCCATCCGCCAACTGGCGCCGGGCTGGGTGGTGGAGGCGCGATCCGTGCCGGACGGGCTGATCGAGGCGGTACGCCGCCCCGGCGACAGCTACGTGGCGGCCGTGCAATGGCATCCCGAGTTCCACCGCGCCGAACTCGGGACACTAGACGACGGCGCGTTGCTGCAGGACTTCCTGGACGCGGCGCGGGCCGCGAAGCACCGATGAGCACCTTGAAGATCACCAATCCCGCCACCGGCGAAGCGCTGGCCGAACTGCTGGCCGACGACGCCACTACGGTGTCCGCCAAGGCGCAACGGGCCCGGGCGGCGCAGCCTGGCTGGAGCGCCGTGCCGTTGGCCGAGCGCAAGGACTGCGTGATGCGCTTTCGCGATGCGCTCGCCGCGCAGGTCGAGGCGCTGGCGGCCACCCTGAGCCTGGAGGTCGGCAAGCCGATCACGCAGTCGCGCAACGAGGTCAACGGGTTGATCGGGCGCATCGACTTCTTCCTCGCGCAGTGCGAGCGCAGCACCGCCACCGAGACGGTGCTGGCCGAACCCGGCATCACCGAGCGCATCAGCCACGAACCGCTCGGCGTGGTGGGCAACATCTCGGCCTGGAACTACCCGTACTTCGTGGGCGGCAACGTCTTCGTGCCTGCACTGTTGACCGGCAATGCGGTGCTGTACAAACCTTCGGAATGCGCCGCGCTCACCGGCCAGCACATCGCACGCCTGTGGCACGAAGCGGGCGTGCCGGCAGATGTATTCCAGCTGATGGTCGGTGCCGGCGAGGTCGGCGCGGCGCTCGTCGCACAGCCGGTGGACGCGCTGTTCTTCACCGGCTCCTACACCACCGGAATGAAGATCACGCAGGGCGTGGGCCGGCGCATCGTCAAGCTCCAGCTCGAGCTCGGCGGAAAGGACCCGACCTATGTCTGCGAAGACGTCGACGTGAAGACGGCGGCCGAGTCGGTGGCCGACGGGGCGATGTACAACAGCGGGCAAAGCTGCTGCTCGGTCGAGCGGGTCTACGTGCACGAGCAGATCCACGACCGCTTCGTCGCCGCGCTGGTCGAGACGGTGCGCGGTCTGCGGGTCGGCGACCCGATGGACGCGTCGACCTATATCGGCCCGATCACCCGCGCCGCGCAAGTGCAGGTGCTGCAGGCGCAGGTGGCCGACGCGCTCGCCAGGGGCGCCACGCTGCAGGTCGGCGGCCACCGCATCGAGCGTCCCGGGAACTGGTTCGAACCCACGGTGCTGACCGAGGCGGACCACACGATGGAGCTGATGCGCGAAGAGAGCTTCGGACCAATCGTCGGCGTTCGCAAAGTCGGCAGCGACGCCGAGGCGGTGAAGCTGATGAACGACACACGCTACGGCCTGACGGCAGGTGTCTATACACGCGATGAGTGGCGCGCCAAGGCCTTGCTCTCACAGCTCAACGCAGGATCGGTCTACTGGAACTGCTGCGACCGCGTGAGCCCGCGGCTGCCATGGTCGGGGTGGGGCGATTCGGGCATCGGACTCACGCTGTCGACGTATGGCATCCAGGCGTTTACGCGGCCAAAGGCCTGGCATTTGCGCACACCCTGAACGGGGCGCCGAATAATTCCATTCGAAGACGGCGTTTGGCCGTCAGTTCGTGCGGTGTTCAAGGGTTCAGCCGCAGAATAATTAGCGAAATATCCGACCGTTACCTTCCTAGACTGCACGTCGTGGCATGTCGCCACACAGCGTCGGAGGCGAGTATGCGAGTCGGTGTACCCCAGGAGATCAAGGTTCAGGAGCACCGGGTCGGCCTCACGCCGATGGCGGTGCGCGAATACGTGTCGCACGGACACGAGGTGCTGGTGCAAAGCGGCGCCGGCGCCGGCATCGGCGCGGACGACGCCGCCTACGTTGCGGCGGGCGGACGCATCGTCGGCACCGCGGCGGAGGTGTTCGCCCAGGCCGACATGATCGTCAAGGTGAAAGAGCCGCAGCCGGTGGAGTGGAAGATGCTGCGCAAGGGGCAGATCCTGTTCACCTACCTGCACCTCGCGCCCGATCCGCAGCAGGCGCACGGCCTGCTGGAATCGGGCTGCATCGCGGTCGCCTACGAGACCGTCACCGACGATCGCGGCGGCCTGCCGCTGCTCGCGCCGATGAGCGAGGTGGCCGGGCGCCTGGCCATCGAAGCCGCGGCGTTTTCGCTGCGCAAGCCGGCCGGCGGCAAAGGCCTGCTGCTCGGCGGCGTGCCCGGCGTGCCGCCCGCACGGGTGGTGGTGATCGGCGGCGGGGTGGTCGGTACGCACGCCGCGCGCATGGCGGTCGGGCTGGGTTCCGAGGTGACCATCCTGGACCGCTCGCTGCCGCGCCTGCGCGAACTCGACGACATGTTCGACGGCCGCGTGCGCACGCGCTTTTCGAGCGTGGCGACGGTGGAGGAGGAAATCTTCGCCGCCGACGTGGTGGTCGGCGCGGTGCTGATCCCCGGCGCGAGCGCGCCCAAGGTGATTACCCGCGCGATGCTCAAGCACATGAAGCCGCGCAGCGTGCTGGTCGACGTCGCCATCGACCAGGGCGGCTGCTTCGAAACCTCGCATGCGACCACGCACGACGAGCCGACCTACGTGGTCGACGGCATCATCCACTATTGCGTCGCCAACATGCCGGGCGCGGTGCCCAACACGTCGAGCCATGCGCTCAACCACGCGACCCTGCCGTTCGGCCTCGCGCTCGCGGGCAAGGGCGAACGTGCGCTGGTCGACGACGTGCATCTGCGCCACGGCCTGAACATCCACCGCGGCCGGGTGACCTGCGAGCCGGTGGCTCGCGCGCTGGACCTGCCTTCGGTCAGTGCGGAAAGCGCTCTCGGAATGTGATCGGAGCCCGGGCCGTCGCCCGGGCGAAGCAAGAACGGCTCAAGAGCAGACGGGCCGCCATTGCTCGACGACCGGGCTGCCCTGCGATGCATGGCTGCTGCCCGCGAGGCGGCTGCCGCCCACCACGACGATCGCCGACTTCCACACGACGCTTCGCGCGAAGTTCCGCGGTGTCGGCAAGGGCGGCGTGTCCGCTGCCCACGTTCCCTTCACGGCATCGAGGCGAAGCACCTCGCCCAGCGTGGTGCGATCTGCCTGCGACTCGCCGCCGATGACGAAGATGGTGCCGCAGTACGAGACCGCGCCCGCGGTGCCTCGCGGCGGGATCGATGGTGCGGCGATCCAGCGGTCTGCGGTCGCGTCGTAGCGCCACACATCGCCGAAGTCCGACAGTCCGCTGCGCCCGCCGATCGAATACAGCGCACCGTCATGCACCACTGCCGCCGGGCTGCCCATGGCGCGCGGCAGCGGCGCACGGTCGCTCCAGCGATCGGTGGCGGGGTCGTAGACGGAATGGTCAGCGATCGTCGACTGCGAGTTGCCGCCGCCGATGACATGGATGCGCCCGTCGAGCACCGCGGCCGCATGCCCGCCGCGCGGCCGTGGCAGCGCGGCGGCCCGATGCCATTCGCCGGTCGCGGTGTCGTAGACATGAACCGCATCGGTGGGCACGTTGCTCGTGGTGCCGAAGCCGCCGATCAGCACGATGCGCTGGCCGACGGCCGCCGCAGCCGGCGCGTTGAGCCCTCCACCGGGCAGCAGGGCCCCGACCGTCCAGCGCGTGCCGTCGAAGCGTTCGACCTCCAGCACCGGACGGCCGCCAACGCCGGTGCCGCCCAGTGCATAGAGCGCTGCCGGCATCGCGACCACGGCGTGGGCGGCGCGCGCATGGAGCATTTCGGGCGCCGCTTGCCAGCCGGCGCCGGGCTGCGGCAGGGTGGACGCGCAGCCCACCATGGCGAGCGTGGCCAGGCCCGCCGCGAGCGGCCTCATGGCGTGCGCCGCCGGTAGTCGATGCGCCACAGCCGCTTCCAGGTCTGGCCGCCGTCCGCGCTGCCCTCCCAGTCCCAGGTCAGTGCGTCCTTGCGGATCGAATGGAAGACCATGCGCTGCACCGTGGCCTTGCCTTCGGAACGTGTCACGTCGGTGATGAAGATGCGCTTGTCGCCGTCGACCTGCGCGGTAAGGGAGAAGTAGCCGCCCTGGTTGTCGGTCCACGCCTGCTTCCAGACGCCGCTCTTGTGGCGCACCGACAGCGAGCGGCCTTTCAGCGGCGGCGTCTTGCCGTCCGGCGTCTCCTCGAAGTTCTCTTCGATGACGGCGCCGTCGAGCACCCGGGCGACGCGGTTGCGGCCGCGGCCTTGGCTGCCGTCCGCTGCAGTCCACGACACGTCCCAGTCACCGAGCCAGAAGTCGAAGAGATCGGCCGGTTGGGGCGGCGTCGCTTGCTGTGCGTGGCTGGACATGGCGGCGATGGTGAGAGACACGAAAAGGGCAAGCCAGGGTTTCATTGCAGGCTCCTCGCCGAACGACGGTGTCAGGGCTTGTGCTGCAGCATTCGCGAAATCTCGGCCGCCGCCTTCTGCAGCTTGGGCAACAGGCGCTCGGCCATGAATGCCGGCGACGTGCGGTTGACCTGGCCGCTGATGTTCATCGCCGCGATCGCGCGGCCGCTGCGGTCGCGAATCGGCACCGACAGCGACACCAGGCCCTCTTCGAGTTCCTGGTCGACCAGGCACCAGCCCTGCCGTCGCACCGTTACCAGCTGCGCTTTGATGGCGGCCACATCGGTGAGCGTGCGCGGCGTGCGCGGCGCGGGCGGGTTGTCTCGCAGCAGCGAGTCGACGGCGTGCTCGTCGAGTTCGGCAAGCAGCACGCGGCCCATCGACGTGCAATAGGCCGGAAGCCGGCTGCCGATGCCCAGGTTGATGCTCATGATCTTGTGGGTGGGAACACGCAGCACGTAGACCACCTCGGGGCCATCCAGCACGGCCGCCGAGCACGACTCCTTGACGTCTTCGACGAGGCGCTCCATCACCGGCTCGGCCAGGTTCCACAGCGGCAACGAGGAAAGGTAGGCAAAGCCGAGGTCGAGGATGCGCGGCGCGAGGCTGAACTGGCGGCTGTTGCAGCGCACGTAGCCGAGGCCCTCGAGCGTCAGCAGGATGCGCCGCGCTCCGGCGCGCGTGAGGCCGGTGCGCTGCGCGACCTCCGACAGCGTCTGCTGCGGCGCGTGCGCGCTGAAGGAGCGGATCACCTGCAGGCCGCGCGCAAACGACTGCACATAGGTGTCGCCGGGGCGCGGCGGGGTGATGGCAGCGTTCGCGGTCGGTGCGTCGTGGAGGCTGGCGTTCATGGGGTGGTCACGCATGCGGCAGTCTAGTGCCACTGCCTCGCCGCAGGGCGCTAACATCCGCCGTCTTCGTTTTTCGGGAGCCGGCAGATGGCAATGGATGTGGTGGACTACGAGATCAAGGGCGCGGAGATGCAGTTCGTCGAGATCGAACTCGATCCCGGCGAGGCCGCGGTCGGCGAGGCGGGCAGCATGATGTTCATGGATGCGGGCATCCAGATGGACACGGTGTTCGGCGACGGCTCGGCGCAGCAAGGCGGAATCTTCGGCAAGCTGCTCGGCGCGGGCAAGCGCCTCATCACCGGCGAGTCGCTGTTCACGACGGTCTACACCAACCAGGCGAGCGGCAAGAAGCGCGTGGCGTTTGCCGCACCGTATCCCGGCAAGATCCTGCCGATGGACCTGAGCCGCATGGGCGGCACGCTGATCTGTCAAAAGGACGCTTTCCTGTGCGCCGCGCGCGGGGTCTCGCTCGGCATCCACTTCCAGCAGAAGCTGTCGGTCGGCTTTTTCGGGGGCGAAGGCTTCATCATGCAGAAGCTCGAAGGTGACGGGCTCGCCTTCGTTCACGCAGGCGGCACCGTGCTCAAGCGCGAGCTCCAAGCCGGCCAGACGCTGATGGTCGACACCGGTTGCCTCGTCGCGCTCACCCCGGGCGTCAACTTCGAGATCCAGTACGTCGGCAAGGTGAAGACGGCGTTGTTCGGCGGCGAGGGACTGTTCTTCGCCAAGGTCACCGGTCCCGGAACGGTGTGGCTGCAGAGCCTGCCCTTCTCCCGGCTCGCCTCGCGTGTGTTCGCCGCAGCGCCGCAACGCGGCGGCTCGCGCGAAGAGGGCTCGGTGCTGCCCGGCTTCGCCGGCGCGGGCCTGCTCGGCGGCGTGCTGGGCGGTGTGCTCGGCGGCGACGACGAGTGATCGTTTCCAAGGCACGCCGATGAATCTGCTGTTCGATTCGTTCTGGCGTGCTGCCGCCTATTGCCTGCATCCGCGCGTGATGCTGCTGTCGCTTGTGCCGCTGCTGCTGATGGCGGGGCTCGCGCTCGGGCTCGGCTACTTCTTCTGGGAAGCGGCGATAGACGCCGTCAACGCGACCATCGCCTCGTGGGCATTGATGGCGACTTTCGCGGACTGGCTCGATGGCGTCGGCCTCACCGGCCTGCGCGCGGCGATCGCGCCGCTGGTGGTGGTGTTCGTCTCTACGCCGGTGATCGTCGTGCTGTCGCTGCTCGCCGTCGCCGCGATGATGACGCCGGCGATCGTGCAGCTGGTGGCGACGCGGCGCTTTCCCGCCCTCGAACGGCGGCACGGCGGCTCGGTGCTTGGCAGCATCTTCGGCGCGCTGTGGGCAACGGTCGCGGCTCTGCTCGCGCTGCTGGTGTCGATTCCGCTGTGGTTCGTGCCGCCGCTGGTGCTGATCGTGCCCCCGCTGATCTGGGGTTGGCTCACCTACCGCCTGATGAGCTATGACGTGCTGGCTGAACATGCAGGCCAGGGCGAACGCGACGAGCTGATCCGCCGCCATCGCAGCACGTTGCTGGCGATGGGTGTCGTGACGGGCTACCTCGGCGCCGCGCCGTCGCTGGTGTGGGTGTCCGGTGCCATGCTGATCGTGCTGGCGCCGGTGCTGATCCCGCTCGCGATCTGGATCTACATGCTCGTGTTCGCCTTCTCGGCGCTGTGGTTCACGCACTTCACGCTGGCCGCGCTGCAGCGCCTGCGCGACGAGCGGCTGCCGCTGGTCGAGCCGGCCGAAGAGCCGCTGCCGCTGAATGCGCCGCCGGCGCCCGCCTTGCCGCCTGCGGCACCACCGCACGTCTGACATCGAAAGCACATCGCATGAACTTCGGCTTGCTGATCGTCGGCGACGAGATCCTCTCGGGCAAACGCGCCGACAAGCACCTGCCCAAGGTGATCGAGCTGTTGGCCGCGCGCGGGCTGGCGCTGTCGTGGGCGCGCTATGTCGGCGACGACCGAGCTCGCATCACCGCCGAACTGCGCGACGCCTTCGCCGGCGGCGACGCGGTGTTCTGCTGCGGCGGCATCGGTGCGACCCCCGACGACCACACCCGGCAGTGCGCCGCGGCGGCGCTCGGGCGCGAGCTGGTGCTGCACCCGCAAGCTCGCGAGCTGATCATGGAGCGGGTGCGCACGATGGGCAGCGAACAGGGAACACCGACCGCCGAAGACCATCCCGACACGCAGCGCCGCTTGCAGATGGGCGTGTTTCCCGAAGGCGCCGAGATCATCGCCAACCCGTTCAACAAGATCCCCGGCTTCTCGGTCGGCGACGTGCACTTCGTCCCCGGCTTTCCGGTGATGGCGCACCCGATGATCGAGTCGCTGCTCGATACGCGTTACGCGCATCTGCATCGCCAGGGCGCTTGGCAGGAACGTTCGGTGATCGTCTTCGGCTCGATGGAAGCTGCGCTCACACCGCTGATGGAATCGCTGGAGAGCCGCTTTCCCGGCGTCAAGGTGTTCAGCCTGCCGAGCGTTGATCATCCTCAATGGGGTCGGCACATCGAGTTGGGCGTCAAAGGCAGTCCCGCGCTGCTGGTCGATGCGTACCCGGCGCTGCTGAGCGGCTTGGCCGATTACCCC
>CAJPFZ010000157.1 GCA_905339355.1 Burkholderiaceae bacterium | reverse complement strand
CTAGCGACCCAACACTGAACGGATGAGCGAGGGGAAAGGGATTGAAGGCGGAAGAGACTTCGGTTAAGGTTAAGTGACCAAACAACAACCGAACCGGAGTAGCCAATGCGAACAATCGCCATTCCCCGCTTGTATAGTATCCTGCTTGAGCGTGTGCTGCCATTGGTGGGTCAGTGGTGTGACAGCCAGATGACGAATCTGATCTTGCTGATGATGGGTCTGTACCGAGGGCGGAGTGTGCATTTGACGCGCATCGCCAGCAAAATCCCCAGTAGTGCCCGAAAACTGAGTACGGTGGAGCGGTTGCGTCGCTTTCTGAGCAATGAGGCGATTGAGGTGCATGAGGTGTATGACCCGGTCGCGCAGGAATTACTCAGGCGGGCGGGGCGTAGTGGGCAAATCCGATTGGTCATTGATGCGAGTAAGGTGGGTTTTGGACATCAATTACTGATGGTCAGTTTGTGTTATCGACGGCGCACGCTGCCGTTGGTGTGGACGTGGATAGGGCACAAGAAGGGGCACAGCCTGACCCGTACCCAAATCGCCTTGCTGCGTGAGGTCAAAGCGTGGCTGGATGACTCCCTCCAAGTGGTCTTGCTGGGTGACAGCGAATTTGGACGGACGTTGCTCCTCGAAGAGTTGAATTTCTGGGGCTGGCACTATGTGCTGCGCCAGTCGGGGCACAACCTGGTGTGGCTCAAAGACGAGCCGGGCTGGCGTACCCTCGATAGTCTCGCGGTACGGGGTGGGGGTGTCGGTTGGTATCCCCATGCAGTTCTGACCCGCGACAGCGCTTATCCGACCCATCTGGTCACCTTCTGGAAAAGCAGCTTCAAGGAACCTTGGTTGTTAGCCACCAATCTCCCCTGTCCAGCACTTGCCCTCCATCTGTACTCGCGCCGTATGTGGATTGAGGAGATGTTTGGTGATATCAAAGACAATGGCTTTGACCTCGAAGCCACTCACCTGCGGAGTGCTGACCGTCTCAATCGTCTCACCCTTGCCGTTTGTCTGCTCTTTGTCTGGCTCGTCGCTCTTGGTGTGGCGATTACACAGCTCGGACTCGCCGCTCTCGTTGACCGTAAAGACCGCCGTGATTTGAGCTTTTTTCGCCGTGGCTTTGACTGGCTGGACCGGGTCCTTGACCTCCATAACCCTCTCCCTCCAGGCTTCTTTCCCTCTTTTGATGTGGTGTTGGGTAGCTAG
>CAJPFZ010000156.1 GCA_905339355.1 Burkholderiaceae bacterium | reverse complement strand
CACCTGCAAGGACTTACAGGTGAAAGGACTTACAGCTGGCAAGCGCGCCATAACGCACCACACTCCCGTTCAAATGATCTATCCCCTCAACATCCGCAGGACTCCGACGCTGATGACACCCGCCTGGATCGTGTGCGCGTGGCCGCCGCTATTGTGGCAGGCCGAGTGCGCTCCGGAACTCCATTTTGTACATCTTGGCACGCGTGTCTTGACCACCGGTGACAGCGAACGCCCGTGCAGCGGGCAGACCGTTTGGGGCAACCCGTCCACCGACCTCGCCGCCGGGGTCGCGTGGGACTGGATCGAGGTGCAGCAGGGCGTCGTCGCGATGGCCGACCCGCTCGCGCTGGTCACCAACCTGCAGCTCACCGACTCGCATGGAGAGATCCTGCCGAGCATGCAGGCGGCTTTGCACCTCAACGAAATCGTGCACATGCTGCCCTGGCAATCGGAAGTGCAGCGCGCGTTGCATCGGGCCGCGGCGTGAACCGCGTCACGAAGAAGCAGGCCATTCACAAGCGCCCCAGCTGCGGATACCGACACCCCTGACCCGCCTTTAGACGCGCCCACGCACGATCGTTCCCCCGGTGCGTGAGTCCCGCTTGTCTTCGGTCAAGCGGCGACCGCTCGCTGCACCGCTCAGGTCCCCGGCCGTGCCGCGTCCAGCAGCATCTCCGTGTGCGGGATGCCATCTTCGATGTAGCGATCGCCGACGATCGTGAAGCCGAAGCCTTGGTAAAAGGCCTCGAGCCGCGACTGCGCCGATATGCGAATGCTCTGCGCCGGATAGACCCGCACCGACAGCGCTATCGCGCGGCGCACCAGCTCGCGGCCGAGCCCGGTGCCGCGCCCCTTCGCCGTCGTGATCACGCGGCCGATCGAGGCCTCGGCGTATTTCAGGCCGGGCGGTAGCACGCGTGCATAGGCAAGCGGCACGGGCTCGCCAGCCGACCAGGCGGCCAGGTGCCACGCCGCCTCGTCGCAGCCATCGGCGTCGAGATAGATGCAGTTCTGTTCGATCGTGAATACCTGCTGGCGCGCCATGTAGATGGCCTGCAGCTCGCGCAGCGTCAGCCCGTCGAAGGGGCATTCGCGCCAGGTGATGGAGGAAGCGGGGCTCGTCATGGGGCGTGATGATGCGTCATCCACGCGCCCGGCCGATGTCCGCCGCGCGGGCGAGGGCTTCAGCGCACCGCCGCGTTGCGCAGCATGCGCGCCACCAGCCACACGCCGGCGGCCGTGAGCACGACGCAGACCACCAGCGGCACCAGCACCTGCTCGGCGCCGAACCCCTCGCCTCGAAGCACGCGTGTCATCAGCGTCTGCTGCGCCAGCGCTGGCACCCACAGCTGCCACGGCGACTCGCCACTCTGGTTCAGCACGCTGACCAGCGGCAGCATCGACACGCCGAGGATCACCACCGCGCTGTTCGCCTGCGCCTCCTTGAAGCTCTTGCAGCGGATCGCCACCGCCATCAGCACCGCCGACAGCGCCGCCGCGAACGGCAGCAGCACGGCCAGGAACATCAGTGCCTCGTGCACGCCGTACTGGAACATCGCCTGCAGCGTGTCGCTGCGCAAGAGCCACTGCGCCGGCAGGAAGCTGAAGCAGCTGAGCACCGCGATCAGCATGCCGAGCGAGGCGACCGCGCCCCATTTGCCGAGCACCAGCGCCACCCGCTCGGCCGGGTTCATCAGCAGCGGCTCGAGCGAGCCGCGCTCGCGTTCGCCGGCGGTGGTGTCGAGCGCCGCATTCAGGGCGCCGTAGAGCACCGCCATGATCACGAAGAAGGGCAGGATGCCCGTCAGCTGCGTCGCCCGCGTCTGCGAACTCGCCAGATCGCGCTCGCCGACTTCGATCGGTTCCAGCACCTGCGGCGAAACGCCGCGCATCGCAAGGTTGAGCGTCGCCCGCTCGCGGCTGTAGCCGCCCAGCAGCCGCTCGATGCGCGCGGCGCCTTCCTGGGCCGCGCGGTTCGCGCTGTCGCTCACCACCTCGACCACCGGCGCCTCCCCCAGCAGCACCGCTTGCTCGAAGCCAGGCGGCACCACCACCACCGGGTCGTTGAGCTTGGAGCGGCGAAGCTGCTGCTCGTAGTCGGCGGGAGCGGTCCTGACCGTGTACGTCTGGCGCTCGAAGTAGTTCTTCAGGCTCGGCGCGTGTTCGATGCCCGCGACCACGACCTCGCGCTTCTCTGCGCGTTCCTCGAACGAGGCGATGAACGCCGACAGCGCGATCAGCACCAGCGGACCGAGCAAGACGCTGGACACCAGCACCACGAGCAAGGTGCGCCGGTCGCGCAAAGCGTCGACCAGCTCCTTGCGGTAGACGGTCAACGCGTGCCGTGTGGAAGAGGTCGGGCTCATGCAGTCGCTCCCGCCTGCGCCGCATGACCGGCGCCCACTTCCTCGGCGAACGCCAGCCGCACGAACGCCTCCTCGAAGTCGCGCTCGCCGGTCTGACGCAGCAGCGAGTCGACCGTGCCGGCAGCCACCGTGCGGCCGTGCGACACCACGACCACGCTGTCGCACAGCCGCTCCACCTCTTGCATGATGTGCGTCGAAAAGACGATGCACTTGCCGCCGCCCTCGGGCGTTCGCAGATACCGCAGCGCATCGCGCAAGGCGCGCGTGGCGAGCACGTCCAGGCCATTGGTCGGCTCGTCGAGCACGATGTGCGCGGGGTCGTGCACCAGCGCGCGTGCGAGGGCCGTCTTCATGCGCTCGCCCTGGCTGAAACCTTCGGTGCGGCGGTCCAGCAGCGGTACCATCTCGAGCATGTGAGCCAGCGTCTCGGCGCGGCTGTTTGCGCCTTCGCGGCTCATGCCCTGCAGACGCCCGTAGTAGACGATGTTCTCGCGCGCGGTGAGCCGCGGGTACAGCCCGCGCGCGTCGCTCAGTACCCCCATGCGTGCGAGCGCCTCGCGCGGCCGGGCGGCGACGTCGATGCCGTCCACCGTCATGCGGCCGGCGTCGGGGGTGATGAGGCCGGCCAGCATGCGCAGCGTCGTGGTCTTGCCCGCGCCGTTGGGGCCGAGCAGGCCGGTGATGCAGCCGTCGGGTGCGGTGAAGCTGACATGCTGCACCGCCTTGATGAGGCGCGGCGGCTGGCGTTTCAGGCGCCAGCCCCGGGCCGCCGGTGCCGCGGCCTTGAACTGCTTGGCAAGCCCTTCAACTTCGATCATGGCGCGCCCTCGGTCGGTGCCACGATCGGCAGGTAGGCAGGCGGGCGTGGAATGTCCTTGGCGCAGCCTGCGTCGACGGCCAGCGCCGCCGCGTCGTCGGACGCATCGATGAAGCGGTACAGCACTTCGCGCATGCAGAGCAGGCCCAACAAGCCGTGCCCGCCGTTGGGCACGACCACGTGCCGGGCTTTCGCGCCCAGCGCCTGCACGGCACGCTCGCCGTGGCGCGGCGGCGTCACCGGATCGATGCCGCCGCTGAGCGCCAGCACCGGCGAGCGGCTGGCGGGGATGCCGTAGAACGCCGCCGGCACCTCGCCGCGCGGCCAGTCGGCGCAGACCTCGCGGTACAGCCGGGTGAAGTCGCGTCCGAACTCGCTTTGCGGCGCCGCCCCCTCCCCGGCCATGCGCGGGTAGTCCTCGGCGCAGATCACCGAGAGGTGCATGCCCATCGCCACCATGCTTCCCTTGCGCGAGGCGAGCAGGCTGCCGAGACCGACCAGCGCGTCGTACCGGCCCGCAGCCGCCTCGCTGATGGCCTGCGGCAATGCGGCAGCCACCGTCGGCGAATACAGCGGCCCGCGCATCGCGCCGAACAGCATCTCGCGCGTGAGCGTGACCGGCTCGCTGCGCCCGGTGAGCGCATGCGTGAGCGTCACCGCCTTGGGCAGGCTCGCCAGCAGCGTGGCCCATTGCGTGCGCAACTGCGGATGCGCGGCGCCGCAGGCGGGCTCGGCCTCGCAGGCGGCGAACACCGCCTCGAAGGCCGCCTCGCCATCGGTCGCATAGCTGAGCGGCAGCACCATGTCGGGCGGCGCCACGCCGTCGAGCACGCTGCGCCGCACGGCAGCCGGGAACTGGCGCTGGTATTCGAGCGCGGCGCGTGTGCCGTAGGACACGCCGACGAGGTTGATTCGCGCGGCGCCGAGCGCTTGGCGCACGGCTTCCAGGTCCTGCATCGCGATCGTGGTCGTGTACATGCGCAGGTCGCCATGCGGCAGCGCCTGCAGCCGATCGCGGCAGCGCCGCATCTGCGCGAGCTGGCGCTGCGGGTCGGCCTGCTCGGCGAACGTCTGGTGCCGCGTGTCCTCGCAGGCGAGCGGGGCCGAGCGGCCGGTGCCGCGCTGGTCGACGAAGACGATGTCCCGCCGGTTGTTCAGCCTCGTGAACAGCGGCAGCGTCTGCGGCGCCACCGAGATCGCGCTTTGCCCGGGCCCCCCGGCCAGCAGGAACACAGGATCGGGAAGCTTGTTGCGCGCCATTGCCGGCACGACGACGACGTGCACCTCGATGGCGGTGCCTTGCGGCTGCGCCGGGTCCAGCGGGCGCTTGAGCACGCCGCATTTGACTTCGTTCTTGATGCCGGCGACGCGGCAGGGCGTGAGCAGCGTTTCGGCGGCCCAGGCGGGCAGTGTGGCGATGGCGAGAACGATCGCGGCGAGCACGCGGCGCGTCATCTCAAAGCTCGCCCAGCATGCGCTTCAACTCGCCGCGGTCGATCAAGCCCTGCAGCTCCTGGTACCCGCCGATCAGCACGCCGCGCACGAAGACCATCGGGAAGGTCGGCCAGCCGGTCCACATCTTCAGCGCCGTGCGCCGCCGCCATTGGCTGAGGTAGCTGCCGTACTCGAGGTAGTGGTGGGGCTGCCCGGCGGCGTTCAGCGCGCGCCTCGCGCGCCGACAGAACGGGTTCTGCGCCATGCCGACCACCAGCACCGGGTTCGACAGTGCGGCCGCCTGCACGTTGTGCACGATGTCCGCGTGCCAGTTGGCGACGCGGTCGCGGATCGCGGGGAGCATGCGTGTTTCTTCGAGGATGGGGCGGGGCATGGGCGGTTCCGGGCGAAAGGCGATAGCGTATGTCAGCCGCGCGGTCCGCGCGTGACAAGTGTGCAGAACGCCGGCAACGTGCCGCGCTCAGGTGTTCTTCGGCGCAGCAGGCGGCTTCAGCAGGCCCAGGCACACATCGCGCTGCGTGTCATCGGCCGGCAGCTTGGCGCAGACCGCGTCGAGCCTTGCCTGCAGCCGCTTCATTGCGGCCGCATGCGCCTGGCCCCGGTTCCATGCCACCAGCTTGCCGCCCACGCGCTGCAGCGAACGCGCGCTGCGCTCATAGAACGCGTTGGGCTGCGCCGCCGCCTCGTCGAACAGCTGCTGCACCGCGGCCTCGATGCGCGCCTCGTCTTTCGGAGTCCAGTCGATCAGCGCACCGACATGGCTCGCGCCCCACTGCAGCCGGGTGGCCGGGCCCTCGGCCCGTTCAAAAGCCTCTTGCGACCAGCGCAGCGCGCCCGCCGTGTCGCCGCGTTTCTTCGCGTTCGACGCCAGCGCGGACATCAGGTAATACGGCGAATGGCTCTTCGCCAGATTGGCCGTCAGCAGCGTGTCGGACTCGTCGAGCAGCCCCGCCTGCGCCAGCAGGTAGGCGGCGGCCGTGATGACCGCCTGCCTTTCGTAGCCATCCGTGATCTCCCGGTCGACCCGCGCCGCATGCTCGCGCACGTTGGCCAGCAAGGCTTGCGGCAATGGCGTCTTGGCGTCCTTCGGCTGATCGATCCTCGCCAGTTCGACGCGCGCGATCAGCGCGGTGATGCGATCGGCGCGCGACAGCGTGGTGTCGGCCTCGAGTGTCTGCAAGGCAGCGTCGTAGCCCGCGACCAGCTGGGAGCGTTCGGCGCTCCGCGCAGCAGACAGTGCCCGCACGATGTCGCCGGCGTAGTTGGTCAGCACGTCCATCTGCGCGCGCGCCGCGGCTGGGTCGGCCAGCAGCGCCATCACCCCCGCGCGCGCGGCGGAATCCGGTTTGGCGTTCGGCTTGGCCGGGTCGGTCGCCGCCACGGCCTTCAGCAACAGCCGGGTCGCCGTCTCGGCCTGGTCGGCGGGGCAGGCCGCGGCGAGCTGCTTCAGCAGCGCGGGCATCTGCGCTTGCGGCACGATCTGCTGCTGCTCGTCGGTTTCCCAGGAGTAGAAGGCAAGCAGCTTCCAGTCGTTGGGCGTGAGGCCGGCACCACCGCGCTGCGCCTCGGCCAGCACCGCCTTCACCGGCCGCTGCGCGTTCATGCCGAGCGTAAGAACCTGCGTGTACTGCGCGGCGTCGACTTCGCCGGGCAGACGCGTCAGCTCGGCGCCGCCGGCGTCAAACAGCACCATCGTCGGATAGCCGCGCACCTTGAAGCGGCTGCCGAGCTTCTGCGCGCCGGGGCTGTCGCCGTCAACGTATACCGGCACGAAGGCCCGCGAGCGCTCGATGAAGTCGACGCGGTTGAACAGCGTCGCCTTCACCTGGTTGCAGGGCGGGCACCACTTGGCGCCCCAGTAGAGGAACACCGGCTTGCCTTCGGCCTTGGCGCGCGCGAAGGCAGCGTCGACGGCGGCGTCGCTCGCCGCGTAGACCCACGCGATGCCGGCGTCGGCGGCGTCGGCGGTCGCCGGCGTCGCCGCATTCGAAGCAGCTGCCGCAGTCGCCGGGATCGGCGGCGCATCGGCCGGTTTGGAGCAGGCGGCAACCAGGGTGACGGCGGCCAGCAGGGAAAGACGTGCCTTCATGGGGAACTCCTTCTGCGCCTTGCAGTGTCGCTCAATCGATCACCGTCACCGACGACTCCAGCACGTCGTCGCGGCGCACCCTGCTCGCGAACTGCGCGAGCGCAACGCCGGCGAGCGCGAGCGCGGCACCGGCCAGCTTGATCGCCGTGTAGTGCTCGCCGGTGATGAACCAGGCCACGAGTCCCGCCACCGGCGGCATCAGGTACAGCAGCGGCGCGGTGCGCGCGACCCCGCGCACCGCGTTGATCCAGCCCCAGACCAGCCAGCCGAGAAAGGCCGAGACCAGCACGGCCCACAACATGCCGGCCCAGATCAGCGGGCTCACCGCCATCCAGTCCACCTGCAGCCCGGCCGGCAGGCTGACCAGCAGCACCGGGCCGCTGCCCATCAGCGTCGCGTAGGTCATCACCGTCACGCCGCCGTGGCGCTCGATCAGCGGCTTGGCCGCCACCGTGTAATAGGAGAAGAACGCCGCCGCGACCAGCAGCACCAGGTCGCCGCCGGAAGCGCGCCATTGGCCGCCAAGCAGCTTGTCGGAGAGGAACACCAGCACGCCGACGCAGGCCACCGCCACGCCGCCCACTTGCGCGCGGGTCATGCGCTCGATGCCGAGCCAGCGCAGGATCAGCAGGGTGAACACCGGCCCGAGCCCGAGGATCAGCGAACTCGAGAACGCGGTCGACCAGTGGATGCCGTAGGTCACGAGCGTCACGTGCAGCAAGTGGCCGGCAATGCCGAGCTTCAGCAGCGCCACCAGGTCGGCGCGCGGCAGGCGAGGCCATCGTTTGCCGTGGCGCGAGCACAGCAGCAGCGCCGCCGCCACCGGCATGATCAGGTAACGCACGAACAGGAAGCCGCCCGGCGACATGGCCTCGAATACCGCCTTCTGCACGCTGAAGTTGGCGCCCCAGACGAGGATCAGCACGAGCGCCGCCCACCAAGCGAGCCGCTCCCTCGCGCGGTGGGTGCGGCTGTCGGATTCGGCCGGCAAGGCGGCGGCGAGACGGTCGGCGGATGAAGGCATGGGTCGCAGGCGGCGAGCGCCGATGGTGCCGCAAAGCCTATTCCCTGGCGCGGCCATGACCTCGCAGGTCGCCGCGCGCGGCGCGCGGGCTTCGCACATCGCGGACGAGATCGGCGGGGAAGCGAAATCACTCCGGCGACGGCGCGCCCAGCCAGGTTTGCGAATCGTCTTGCGCCCAGCCCTCCATCGGCGTCGCGCGCGCCAGCACCATCCAGGCGTGAAACGGAAGCCGCATCGCCCGCCTGAGGGCCGGCCGCGCCACCTCGAGCCCGCCCGCCTCGGCCGCCACCAGCACGCCGCACTCGCGCGGGATCTCGTCCGCCTCCGCGATGCCTTCGCGGATCACGTACCAGCACTCGCCGGCGAGCTGCAGATAAGCCGCGCGCTTGGCCTCGCGCTTGAGGTCGGCGAGCAGGTCGGCGCGCCGCACCTTGACCTCGTGCACCACCGGCTCAAGGTAGTCTTCGACGCTCGTGTGGCGGATCGAGAACACGTCGGGCATGGCCATCGCCCAGCCCTCGCCGACCTTCGCGCGCAGGCTCAGGCCGCGCCAGGCGATGCGTCCGGCGCGGGTCATCTCGCGCGCCACCCGCTCGACCAGCGCTTCGTGGGCGTCGCGTGCCGCGCGGTTGCGCTGCAGCGTCTCGGCCAGCGCGGCGATGCCGACATCGGTGACCCGCAGCGTCTCGTGGCCCGTGTCGTGGCGCACCCGCTCCAGCCAGCCGGCGGCGAGCAGCTCGACTTCGACCATGTCGTGGCAGGGCCAGCCGGCCGAGCGCCAGAGTTCGCGCAGGCGGCGGCGGTGAACGACGGTGAGCGCAAGGGCCGGCATGGCGCCAAGGGTACGCCCGGAGAAAGTCTGAGGTGAAGCCCCCAGGCTTGCCCGCGCAGAATGCCGCGGTCTTCGTCCACGTTCCTAGCCTGGAGCCGCCGCCTTGTTTGCCACCACCGCCTACCCACACTTGCTCGCGCCGCTCGACCTCGGCTTCACGACCTTGCCCAACCGCGTGCTGATGGGCAGCATGCACACCGGCCTCGAAGACGGCCGCAAGCACTTTCCGGCGATGGCGGCGTTCTTCGCGGAGCGGGCGCGCGGCGGCGTCGGCCTGATGGTGACAGGCGGCTTCGCGCCCAACATCGCCGGCTGGACCAAGCCCTTCGCCGGCACGCTCGCCACCCATGGCGCGGCGCGCCGCCACAAGCAGGTGACCGACGCGGTGCACTCGGAGGGCGGCAAGATCGCGCTGCAGATCCTGCACACCGGCCGCTACGGTTACCACCCGTTCTGCGTCGCGCCGTCGCGCATCCAGTCGCCGATCTCGCCATTCGCACCGCGCGAACTGAGCGTGCGCGGCATCGAGCGCCAGATCGCCGCCTTCGTGCGCTGCGCAGCGCTCGCGCGCGAGGCCGGCTACGACGGTGTCGAGGTGATGGGCAGCGAGGGCTACTTCATCAACCAGTTCCTCGTCACCCACACCAACCAGCGCACCGACGAATGGGGTGGTTCGTACGAGAACCGCATGCGGCTGCCGGTAGAGATCGTGCAGCGCGTGCGAGAAGCGGTGGGGCGCGACTTCATCATCATCTACCGGCTGTCGATGATCGACCTGATTCCGGACGGCAGCAGCTGGGACGAGGTGGTGCAGCTCGCCAAGGCGATCGAGCGCGCCGGCGCGACGCTCATCAACACCGGCATCGGCTGGCATGAAGCGCGCGTGCCCACCATCGCGACCAGCGTGCCGCGCGGCGCCTTCGCCTGGGTCACGCAGAAGATGCGGCTCGAGTTGCGCGAATCGGGACTCAAGATACCGCTCGTCACCAGCAACCGCATCAACATGCCCGAGGTGGCCGAGCAGATCCTCGCCGATGGCTGCGCCGACATGGTGAGCCTGGCGCGCCCGCTGCTCGCGGACCCCGAGTTCGTCAACAAGGCCAAACAAGGCCGGCGCGACGACATCAACACCTGCATCGCCTGCAACCAGGCCTGCCTGGACCACGCGTTCAAGGCGCAGCTCGCCACCTGCCTCGTCAACCCGCGCGCCGGCCACGAGACCGAGCTGGTGTGGCAGCGCACGCCGCTCATCAAGCGCATCGCGGTGGTGGGCGCCGGGCCGGCTGGCCTGGCGGCATCGACGACGCTCGCCGAACGCGGCCACGAGGTGCACCTGTTCGACGGCGCCGAGCGCATCGGCGGCCAGTTCAACATGGCCAAGCGCATCCCCGGCAAGGAGGAGTTCCACGAGACGCTGCGCTACTTCGAGCGGCGGCTCGCGGCCACTGGCGTCAAGCTGCATCTCTCGACACGGGTGTCGGCGTCCGACCTCATCGCCGGCCGCTTCGACGAGATCGTGCTTGCCACCGGCGTGCTGCCGCGGCAGCCGCGAATTCCCGGCGCCGATGGTCCCAACGTGCTGAGCTACATCGACGTGCTGTTGCACGGCAAGCCGGTGGGCGAGCGGGTGGCGATCGTCGGCGCGGGCGGCATCGGCTTCGACGTGGCGGAATTCCTCGTCACGCACGACGGCCACTCGCCGACGATGAACCTCGCCGAGTGGCAGCAGGAATGGGGCGTCACCGACCCGGCCGTCTCGCGCGGCGGCGTCGTGCGAGCGCAGCCGTCGGCGCCGGCGCGGCGGGTGACGCTGCTGCAGCGCAAGGCCGGCAGGCCGGGCAAGGGCCTGGGCAAGACCACCGGCTGGATCCACCGCGCCGCGCTGCAGATGAAGCAGGTCGAGATGATCGGCGGCGTCAACTACGAGCGCATCACGCCGCAGGGGCTGTTCGTCACCTACGGCGACAAGCGCGCCGACGGGCAGCTGATCGAGTGCGACACGGTCGTGTTGTGCGCGGGCCAGGAGCCCTTGCGCGAGTTGCACGAACCGCTGCGCGCGGCGGGAGCGCGCACCCACCTGATCGGCGGTGCGCATGAAGCTGGCGAACTCGACGCCAAGCGGGCGATCGACCAGGGCACGCGCCTTGCGGCGACGCTGTAGGGCGGCCTGGCCTCGCCCTCGTCGGCGGGCCGCTCTCAGTCAGTGACCTGCACGCCCTTCCAGAACGCGACGCGGCCCTTGATCTGCTGGGCCGCCTCGCTCGGTTCGGGGTAGTACCAGACGGCGTTTTCGTTCATGTCGCCGTCGACCATCAGGCTGTAGTAGTAGGCCTGGCCCTTCCACGGGCAGCTGCTGCGGTGGTTGCTGAAGGTCACGTACTCGCGCTTGAGGCTGCTCTCGGGGAAGTAGTGGTTGCCCTCGACGACGACGGTGTCGTCGCTCTCGGCGATCACGGCGCCGTTCCAGGTGGCTTTCATCCAGCGGGCTCCTTTGGGATGACGAAGAGGAAATCAGCAAGCGTACATCCGCGCAGCGCTCTTCAACCGCGCGGCGATAGCAGCCACCAACGCCTTGTCGCCCAACACCTGCACGCTGTCGCCGTGGCGCAGAACGTCCATCGTCAGCTCGGTCGGGTCGCTGTAGGGCACCTGCAACTCGTAGCGGCCGTCTTCCAGCCAGCGCGACTTCTGCTGCGCATGCCATTCCTCATTGGCCACCCATTGCGCCGCCTCGGGCGAGAAGCGCAGCGTCGCCCACTTCAGCTTGCTGCCCGCGCCACCATAGATGCCGTAGCCGGCATCCAGTTGGCTCTCGAGGTCCTTCACCGCAACGTGGCGCGCCTTCTGCTCCAGCGGCCTCGCCTCCTGCACCGCGTCGAGCGCGAAGCGGCGCAGGCCGTCGCTCGCGTGGCACCAGGCGTCCAGGTACCAGGTGTTGCGGTAGTTCACCAGGCGTTGCGGCGACACCTCGCGTTCGCTGACGCTGCGGTCGCTGCGCTTGAAGTAGCGCAGCCAGACACGCTTGCGCTGCACCAGCGCACTGCCCAGCAACTCGAAGTGGCGGCTCGGCACGCGCCGCCGCGCGGTGGAGATCAGCTTGACGCGGCGCATCAGCTCGCGCGCCTCGCTCTCGTCGGCTCCGAGCATGCCTTGCAGTTTGTCCATCATGGGCTGCAGGTGGCGCGACAGCACGCCGTCGTCGTCCAGGCCGGCAAGCAGCTGGTGCATCGTCAGCAGCGCATGGATCTCCTTCTCGCTGAACCACAGGCCGGGCAGCTCCTGGCGCGCCGATCCCGCACCGCCCGGCGCCGCGTCGAAGCGGTAGCCGTTGTCGAAGCGGTCATAGACGATCGGCGCGGCGAGGCGGTCGCGCAGGTATTGCAGGTCGCGTTTGAGGGTGGCCGGCGAAACGTCGAGTTCCACGAGCAGTGCCTCGAAGCTGACGCAGCCGCGGCTGCGCAGCAGCAGCTCGATCTTGTAGAAACGTTCCGTCCGGTCCACGCCGCCTGCCTCGCATAACAAGTACCTGGCTCACCAGATGAGCCAGTGGCGCGAAGCATACGCGAATCGAGCCGCCGCGGTGGCTCACGTCATGAGCCACCCGCTCAGCACACTCGCTCCCCATCGCAGCCCCGCTGCGAGTTCATCACCCAGGAGCAAACCATGACCACCGAACTCTTCTCCTCTCCCACGCTGACCGCGCATGAGCACATCGGCTTCGAACTCGGCTGGGACTACGCGCACTACCGGCTGGTGCCGCCGGCACCCTACGCGCAGGAGCCCTCGCCGCTGCGCCACGGCTGGCTGGCCGGCCAGGCAGCTTTCGGCAGCCGCACGCTGCAGCCGACCCGGCCGGTGCGCAAGTGGCTGCAGCTGCGCCTGCACGCCTGGCTGCGCGGGCGCAGCGTCGAATTGGTGCAGGTGACACCGCACTACCTGCAGCAGATCGACGTGAGCCACTGCCCGATCACCCGCGTCTCGCTCAGCAGCGCCACGCTCGACAGCAGCGACGGCTCGGTCGACCGGGTGCGCAACGACGCCGGCTATGCCGCCGGCAACCTGGCAGTGATGAGCACCAAAGCCAACCATGCCAAGGCGGGCTACGGCTTTCGCGACGCGATCGGCTTCGTGCGGCAGATCGAGACCGGCAAGCTGGGCGGCATCGACGGCCTGACGGCCGCCCAATGGAGCCGTGTGGCGGTGCTCTGCAGCTTCGTCGAGCCGCTGGCGCATGACGAAGCCTGCACGGTCCCGCTGCTCGTGCTGCCGCCGAACCGGCTGCGCCTGTTCAACCCGGTGCAGGCGCTGCAGGCCTTCATCAGCCAGCAACTGCTGTCGCCCGGCTGGAGCCACCGCGCGAGCCGCTTCGAAGACCTGCTCCCCGGCAAGCCGGCCAAGCGCGCCTTTCTGACCTTCTTCCACGCGCTGCTGCCGCGCGTGCTCGAAGCCGGCCGCGGCGGCGCGGCGCAGCACACCCGTTGGGCCATCGAAGACGCCTGGCGCAACCCGCTCGTGATCAAGCGCTGGACGACCTTTGCCAGGCTGCTGACGGCGGCGCAGTGCGAAGCGCTGGTGGCGCGGGCCACCGCCAAGAAGCTCGGCAGCCTGCGCGTCGAGCAACTCGCCGACGAACAGGCGACCGAGGGTTGGAACCTCGACTCGCGCGGCTACGTGCCACACTCGGTGCTGATGAAGCGCTGGCCTGCGACCTCCTCGCACGGCGTGGGCGAGCAGCGCGCGGACGGCGCCTTCCAGGCGAGCCTGCCCTTGTGACGCCATGCCCGGCGAACGCAGCCGGGTACCGCGCTTGCTTCTGAGCGCTCAACGGCAAGGAGAACGCATGACTCCATGGTGGCAGGACGTGCTCGCAACGATCGCATCGGAATTCTCCGACCTGCCCGATGCCGCCCAGGTCACGCGCACCGTGCTGCGCCTGCTGCTCGCCGCCCTGCTCGGCGGCCTGATCGGCTGGGAGCGCGAGAGCAAGGGCAAGGCGGCGGGGCTGCGAACCCACATGCTGGTGTCGATCGGCGCGGCGCTGTTCGTGCTGGTGCCGCAACAGGCCGGAGCCAGCGACGCCGACCTGTCGCGCGTGATCCAGGGCCTGATCGCGGGCATCGGATTCCTTGGCGCCGGCAGCATCATCAAGGGCGACGACGGCGAGAAGGTGCGCGGGCTGACGACCGCGGCCAGCATCTGGCTCACCGCCGCCATCGGAATGGCTGCCGGCTATGGGCGTGAAGCGACCGCGGTGCTGAGCGCGCTGCTGGCACTCGCCATTCTTGCCGTGCTGCCACGGCTGGAAAGCCCGCCCGACCCGGGCGAGCGCTGAGCGCCGCGCGCGCTGCTGACACGACGCTGTCAGCAGCGGCGGCGCAGCATGCCGGCTCGCAGCGCACGATGCAGGCCGTGAAGCCGCCGTAACTACACCCTGCCGCAAGCAGTGGCATCCCGCCACGTGCAAGCGCAGAGCGTTCCAACCCCCTAGTTCGTGGTGACGCCCTGGCATCGGGCGGGCTAATTCAATCAATCGTTTGATTCAACTGCTAGAGTGCCGCGCCATGTCCGCCACCCTCCCCGAACGCACGCGCGCCGCGCGCAGCGATGGCGAACAGTCGCGCCGCCGGCTGCTGCATGCCGGGCTGCGGTTGTTCGCGCAGCACGGCTTCAGCAAGACCTCCACGCGCGAAATCGCCGAAGCGGCCGGCACCAACGTCGCCGCCATCAGCTACTACTTCGGCGACAAGGCGGGCCTCTACCGCGCCGTCTTCCTCGAACCCATCGACGCGCCCCCGCCCGACCTGTCGCCGCTGTTCGCCGGCAGCTGCTCGCTGCGCGATGGCCTGCGCTGCATGCTGGGCGGCTTCATCGAGCCGCTCAAGCACGACGAGACGGCGCGCCTGTGCATCAAGCTGCATTGCCGCGAGATGCTCGAGCCCACCGGCTTGTGGGAAGAAGAGATCACCAACGGCATCAAGCCGATGCACGGCGCGCTGGTGGCCATGCTGTGCCGCCGCTTCGACCTCAAGGCTGCCGACGACGAGGTGCAGCGCCTGGCGGTGTCGATCGCGGGGCTCGGGGTGCACCTGTTCGTCAGCCGCGACGTGATCGAGGCGCTCGCGCCCCAGCTGTCGGCCACGCCGGAGGCCGTCGATCTGTGGGCCGACCGGTTGGTGATGTACGCCGAAGCCATGATCGACGCCGAACACAGGCGGCGCAAGAAGGCCGGTCCCACCGGCACGCGCCTGCCGAGAAGGAAGGAACTCTGATGCCCACTGCCCACCCGCCCCCGCGGCCGCTGGCGAGCGCGCTGCTGGCCACCGCCCTGCTCGGCGCCTGCGCCGGCGCGCCGCCGCCAACAGCGCCCCTGCGCAACGCCATCACGCCGTCGCAGTGGCACGCGCCTTTGCCGCACAACGGCCAGACCACAGACCTGGCACGCTGGTGGCAGCAGTTCGACGACCCGCTGCTCGCGCAGTTGATCGACGCCGCGCAAGCGGCGAGCCCGACACTCGCCGCTGCCCAGTCGCGCATCGCGCAGGCTCGTGCCGCGCGCACGGCCGCCGGCGCCGCCTTGCTACCGCGGCTCGACGCCAATGCAAGCCTCGTGCGTGGCCGCCAGGACTTCACCACCCCCACCGGAACCACCGCCTCCATCGGTGCGCAGGCAGGTTGGGAACTCGATCTGTTCGGCGGCGCGCGGGCGGGCCGCGAGGCGGCGCAAGCCCGGCTCGACGGCGCCGAAACCGGCTGGCACGCGGCACGGGTGTCGTTGGCTGCCGAAGTCGCGCTCGACTACCTCGGGCTGCGTGCCTGCGAAGCGCAACTCGTGCAGGCGCAGGCCGATGCCACCTCGCGCGGCGAGACGGCACGGCTCACCGAATTGAGCGCCCGCGCCGGCTTCCAGGCACCGGCCACCGAGGCGCTGTCGCGCGCCAGCGCCGCCCAGGCACGCGCACAGCTCGCAGCGCAGCGCGCGCAGTGCGAGACTGCGGTGAAGGGCCTCGTCGCGCTGACCGGCATCGCCGAACCGGCGCTGCGCGCGCAGCTGGCACCCGCCACCGCGGCGCTGCCGCAACCGGCGCAGATCGGCGTGGCCACCGTGCCGGCGCAGGTGCTGGCCCAGCGGCCCGACCTGCACATCGCCGAGCGCGAGCTGGTTGCTGCCAGCGCCGACGTGTCGCAGGCGCGCGCCCAGCAGTGGCCCCGGGTCAGCCTGGCTGGCTCGGTGACGGCGGGCCGCTTCGAGTCCGGCTCGCTCTCCACCGACGGCAAGCTCTGGTCGATCGGCCCGCTGACGGTGTCGCTGCCGCTGTTCGACGGCGGCACGCGAGCGGCCAACGCCGACGCCGCTCGCGCCCGCTACGACGAGGCTGCGTCGAGCTACCGCGCCACGCTGCGCGGCGCCGTGCGCGAAGTCGAGCAGGCGCTGGTGCAGCTTCAGAGCACCGCCTCGCGCAGCGAGGACTTACGCATCGCGGCCGAGGGTTTCGACGCCTCCTACCGCGCGGCCGAAGCGCGCTTTCGCGGCGGGCTCGCCAGCCTGTTCGAGCTCGAGGACGCCCGCCGCAGCGCCGTCCAGGCGAACAGCCAGCTCATCGAGCTGCAGCGCGAGCGCGTGGCCGCCTGGATCGCGCTGTACCGCGCGCTCGGCGGCGGCTGGACGGCCCGGCAGACGCAGGCGTCGGCGCCGGCAGACGACACACGTCCCCAATAACGAACACCTCGACACCATGAAACTCACGCGCCAACACCTCGCCCTTGCGACCATCGCCCTCGCCTCGATCAGCGCGCTCGTCACGCTGGCCGTGCAAGCCGCGGACGAGAACAAGCCCGAGTCGGCCGCGTCGGCACCGAAGGCCGCGCTGAGCGTCACCACGACGACGCCGCAGACCGTCACGCTGCCGCTGAAGATCAGCGCCAACGGCAACATCGCCGCCTGGCAGGAGGCGGTCATCGGCACCGAGGCCAACGGCCTGCGCCTGGCCGAGGTGCGTGTGGGTGTGGGCGACGTGGTCAAGCGCGGCCAGGTGCTCGCCACCTTTGCGCCGGACACGATCCAGGCCGACCTGAACCAGGTGCGCGCGAGCGTGGCCGAGGCCGAGGCGACGCTCGCCGAAGCCGCCGCCAACGCGCAGCGCGCGCGCGAGCTGTCGGCCACCGGCGCCTTGAGCGCGCAGCAGATCAACCAGTACCTCACCGCCGAACGCACGGCGCGTGCGCGTGTCGATGCGGCGCGTGCCGCCGCGAAAGTGCAGCAGCTGCGGCTGCAGCAGACCAAGGTGCTCGCGCCCGACCACGGCATCATTTCATCGCGCAGTGCCACGGTGGGCGCGGTGATGCCGGCCGGCATGGAGATGTTCCGGCTGATCCGCCAGGGCCGCCTCGAGTGGCGCGCCGAAGTGCCGGCCACCGAGCTCGCGCGCATCAAGCCCGGCATGCCCGTGGGCGTCAACACGCCCGGCGGCAATGTCATCTCGGGCAAGGTGCGCATGATCGCGCCGACGGTCGACGACAAGACGCGCAACGGCCTCGTCTACGTCGACCTGCTCGCCACCGCCGACGCCAAGGCCGGCATGTTCGCGCGCGGCGACTTCGAGATCGGCAGCGGCCAGGCGCTCACGCTGCCGCAGAGCGCCGTGGTGCTGCGCGAGGGCTTCAGCTACGTGATGCGAGTCGGGCCCGACGCCAAGGTGTCGGAGACCAAGGTCGCGGTCGGCCGGCGCGCCGGCGACAGGATCGAGGTCGTCAGCGGGCTCGATGCGTCCGCGCGCGTCGTCGCGTCGGGCGGCGCCTTCCTCGCCGACGGCGACGTGGTGCGCGTGGTCGAGGCGGCGCCGGCCAAGGTGGCCACCAAGACGGCCGCGAACACGTCGGCGAATGCGGCGGGCGGCAGCGCAGCCACCACGACGAAGTGAGCGCGAAAGGCACACGATGAAGTTCAACGTTTCCGCCTGGTGCATCCGCAACCCGATCCCGTCGGTGCTGCTGTTCATCATGCTCACGCTGGTGGGCCTGATGAGCTTCAACACGATGAAGATCCAGCAGTTCCCCGACATCGACCTGCCGACCGTCATCGTCACGGCTTCGCTGCCCGGCGCCTCGCCGTCGCAGCTGGAAACCGAAGTGGCGCGCAAGATCGAGAACTCGGTCGCCACCGTGCAAGGTGTCAAGCACATCTACACAACGGTGCAGGACGGCACCGCGACGATCACCGTCGAGTTCCGGCTCGAGAAGCCGACGCAGCAGGCAGTCGACGACGTGCGCGACGCCGTCTCGCGGGTGCGCTCGGACCTGCCCGCCGACCTGCGCGACCCGGTGATCAGCAAGATGGAGCTGGCCGGCACGCCCATCCTCACCTACACCGTCGCCTCGACGCGCATGGACGACGAGGCGCTGTCGTGGTTCGTCGACAACCAGGTGACGAAGTCGATGCTGAGCGTCAAGGGCGTCGGCAAGGTTTCGCGGGTGGGCGGCGTGACGCGCGAGGTGAGGGTCGAGCTCGACCCGCTTCGGCTGCAATCGCTCAACGCGACCGCGGCGGAGATCTCGCGCCAGCTCAAGCAGATCCAGCAGGAAGCCGCGGGCGGGCGCACCGATGTCGGCGGCGCCGAGCAGTCGGTGCGCACGATCGCCACCGTGCAATCGGCCGCGGAGCTGGCGGCGATGGAGATCGCGCTCAACGACGGGCGCCACGTGCGGCTCGATCAGGTCGCCACCGTCAGCGACACCGTGGCCGAGCAGCGCTCGGCGGCGCTGCTCAACGGCCAGCGCGTGGTCGGCTTCGAGATCGTGCGCAGCCGCGGCGCCGGCGAGGTCGACGTGGCCGACGGCGTGCGCGCGGAACTGGAGCGGCTGAAAGCGGCGCACCCGGACATCCAGATCGTCGAGGCCTTCAACTTCGTCGACCCGGTGGTCGAGAACTACGAAGGCTCGATGATGCTGCTGTACGAGGGCGCGATCCTCGCCGTCATCGTCGTCTGGTTCTTCCTGCGCGACTGGCGTGCCACGCTGGTCTCGGCCACCGCGCTGCCGCTGTCGATCATCCCGGCCTTCGGCGCGATGGTGCTGATGGGCTTCACCATCAACGTCGTGACGCTGCTGTCGCTGTCGCTGGTGGTCGGCATCCTGGTCGACGACGCCATCGTCGAGATCGAGAACATCATGCGCCACCTGCGCATGGGCAAGACGCCCTACCAGGCGGCGATGGAGGCGGCCGACGAGATCGGGCTCGCCGTCATCGCCACGACCTTCACGCTGATCGCGGTGTTCCTGCCCACCGCCTTCATGGCCGGCGTGCCGGGCAAGTTCTTCGTGCAGTTCGGCTGGACGGCGGCGATCGCGGTGTTCTTCTCGCTCGTCGTCGCGCGCATGCTGACGCCGATGATGGCCGCCTACGTGCTGCGCCCTCCCAAGGGCGAGCACAAGGAACCGGGCTGGCTGTCGATGTACATGCGCTGGGCCGCCTACGCGCTGAAGCACCGCATCAAGGTCACGCTGGCAGTCATCGGCTTCACCACCGCGTCGTTCTTCCTCGTCGGCCTGCTGCCCACCGGCTTCATCCCGCCGGACGACTTGTCGCAGACACAGGTCACGGTGACGCTGCCGCCAGGAAGCACCTTCGGCCAGACCTACGCCGCCGCCGAACACGCGCGCGAGATCGTCCAGCGCAATCCGCACGTCAAGCTCGTCTACACCGCCGTCGGCGGCGGCAGCACCGGCGCCGACCCGTTCATGGTCGGCGGCGCGTCGGAGGTTCGCAAGGCCACCTTGACGATCAACATGACGCCGCGCGGCGAGCGCGGCGGCGTCTCCAAGCAGGCCATCGAGGGCCAGCTGCGCGAGGCGCTGGAGGCGGTGCCCGGTGCACGCGTCAAGGTCGGCTTCGGCGGCTCGTCGGAGAAGTTCCTGCTGGTGCTGGCCGGGGAGGACGGCCGCGTGCTGGCCGAGCATGCCAGGCTGGTCGAGCGCGACCTGCGCAGCATCCCCGGCATCGGCGCCGTGACTTCGACGCTGAGCCTGGTGCGCCCCGAGGTCATCGTGCGGCCCGACTTCGCGCGCGCGGCCGACCTCGGCGTGACCTCGGCGGCGATTGCCGACACGCTGCGCATCGCGCTGTCGGGCGACTACGACCAGGGCCTGGCCAAGCTGAACCTCGCGCAGCGCCAGGTGCCGGTGGTCGTCAAGCTGAACGACGACGCGCGCAGCGACCTCAGCCTGCTGGAGCGCCTCACCGTGCCCGGCGCGCGCGGGCCGGTGCTGCTCGGCAACGTGGCGAGCTTCGAAATCGCGAGCGGCCCGGCGCAGATCGACCGCTACGACCGGCTGCGCAACATCAACTTCGAGATCGAACTCAATGGACAGCCGCTGGGCGAGGTCGAGAAGCAGGCGCTCGCCAAGCCGAGCCTCGCCAAGCTGCCGGCCGGCGTGATCCAGCGCAGCGTCGGCGACGCCGAGGCCATGGCGGAGCTGTTCGCGAGCTTCGGCCTCGCGATGCTCACGGGCGTGCTGTGCATCTACATCGTGCTGGTGCTGCTGTTCCACGACTTCGTGCAGCCGGTCACCATCCTCGCCGCGCTGGTGCTGTCGATCCCGGGGGCCTTCCTCGCCCTGTTCATCACGCAGACGGCGCTGTCGATGCCGTCGATGATCGGCTTGATCATGCTGATGGGCATCGCGACCAAGAACTCGATCCTGCTGGTCGAGTACGCCATCATGGCGCGGCGCGACCGCGGCATGAACCGCATGGACGCGCTGCTCGACGCCTGCCACAAGCGCGCCCGCCCAATCGTGATGACCACCATCGCGATGGCCGCGGGCATGATGCCGATCGCCATCGGCCTCGGCACCGACCCGAGCTTTCGCGCGCCGATGGCGATCGTGGTGATCGGCGGGCTGATCACGTCGACCTTCCTGAGCCTGCTGGTGATCCCGGTGATCTTCACCTTCGTCGACGATGGCGTGCAGAAGAT
>CAJPFZ010000155.1 GCA_905339355.1 Burkholderiaceae bacterium | reverse complement strand
GCGGTGCTCGACGAGATGACGCCGCTCACCTACTGCCCGCCGCCGGACGTGTCGGCCACGTTCCTGTCCGCCGTGCAATGGGCGCTGGCGGTGCGCCCGCAGGAGCGGCCGCAAAGCGTGCACGCGTTCTGCGACGCCTTGAACGGCCGCATCTCCCCGCCCCCCGTGCGTTCGCTGCCGCTGCTCGCGACGACGCTCGACGTGCAAGGCAAGGCACCGGTGATGGTGCAGGGCGAGTCGGCCACCTGGGACACCACGATCCGGCTCGGTGGCGCGGCCGCACCGGCGCCGGTTTCGGCAGCGGCCAAGCGGCCCGCCGCGCGAACCCGCTCGCTGGCGATGGCGGCCACGGCATCGTTCGCGATCACCTGCGGCGCGGCACTGGCGCTGTTGCGCGACATGCAGGCCGAACCGTCGGCCGACACCTGGCGCATGCTCGCCCAGCAATCGGTGCTGCCCGCCGCCGATGACGAACCCGAGGCCGCGCCGCTGCCCAAGGCCCGGTTGATGTCCACCGGAACGCGGGATGTCGATTCGCCACCCGTCCTGCAAAAGGTCGCGGCGACGAATGCCGCCGACGCTGTGGCGCTGCTGGCCCCGATTTCGCCGACACCGCGCCTGACACCGGTCAAGCAGGTCGAGACGAGTACGGCGAGCCGGTCTGCGAAGCGATCGGCGGCGCGCAACGCCAAGCCGATCGCGTCGCCGCGCGCCCGACCCAGCCCCAGCCCGCGAGACGTTTGCGGCGATCGCAACTTCTTCTCCATGGGCATCTGCATCAATCGCCGCTGCGAAGAACCCAGGTTCGCCAAGCATGCGCAGTGCAAGCAGCTGCGCGAACAACGCGAAGAACGCCGCCGCCGCGATTACTAGCCGCGGCCTGTGTCGGACGCCACAGCTTGGCGTCAAGCAAAGGTGCTAGGCTGCGCCTGTGCCGGCCGACGCCGAGAGGTGAACGACGCCGGCATGCCCTTCACCTCTGCTTGAAGCGGCACCGGCAGCAGCATTGCTCGTGCCTCGACAGGCTCTCTGGAGACACGATTGAGCCGTATCGACACCGCCAAGGCCCCGCAACCCGACGTTGCGGCCTTGCTGCACGCGGGGAGCATGCACGGTTCCCGATTCACCAGCACGCGCTGGGAGTCACTGGTTTCGGCCTTGCCCACCACGGTTCACCAGCTCTGGCGCCGCCGCGCCGGCGAAGTGCCGGAAGGTTTTCTGGACGACTACGTGACACTGCAATGGCTGGTGTGGAATGGCGGCACGCTCGAATTGACGGAGACCGGCCGCAACGTGCTGCATCTGCTGGAGAGCGCGGAGGGCGAAAACGCCGATACCGCTTCCGCCCAGGCCAGCTGACCCTTCAGGCGGTCTGCGGTTCGGCTGCGCGCGCGAGCCGCGCGAAGTACTCCGACTTGCCCGTCTTGTAGAGCTGGTACCAGGCGTCGAGCGCCTCGTCGTCATAGAGGCCGAGCTCGATGAAGATCTCGCGCGCGAATTCGAGCGGCGCCATGCCGCCGGCGGTGATCAGGCCGTCGTCGCGCAGCGCCGGCTCGTCGCGGTAGTTCGGCGCACCGTCGTAGCCGGTGCCCTTCAGGTACGCGAGCGCGTTGCTGGTGTGGGGTCGCTCGTTCAGCAGCCCGGCTCGCGCCAGGCCCGCGGTGGCGCCGCAGATGGCCGCGACCGTCACCTGCATGCGGATGAACTCCTGCGCCTTGTCGATGGCCGCACGGTGCGCCGCCGGGTCTTCCCAGTCGGCACCGCCGGGCAGGATGAGCAGGCGGCTGTCCGGCGCGCGCAGGTCGTTCAGGGTGAGGTCCGGAAGCACCCCCACGCCGCCCATGGATCGCACGAGGTCGCGCTGCTTGGCCACCGTGCGCACCTGCCACCGCCCCGGCTCGCGCTGGAATTGCGGGTTGTTGATGCCGGCCAGCGCGAAGGCTGGCTCCCAGTCGGCGTAGCCCTCGAAGACGTAGAGGTGAACGGTGTCGGGCATGGTGCTGTTCCTGTCGCGTTCACTCGCAGGAGCAGCCGGCGTGCCGGCGCGCCGGGCCGCCGCCTTTCAGCCTCTCAGTTCGACGCAAAACAATAGAGCAGGCCCGCACCGCCCGTGGCCTTCAGCGCCTCTTGCCCGCAACCGCGCGAGGGATGCGAGGAGTTCCACGACTTGGCCTCGGCCGACTCGTCCAGCCCGGTGCGGTCGCTGTGGCCGACGATGGCCGAGCCTTCGCCGCTCGTGGTCCAGTTGCGGCAAGTCGCGTCGCCGGCGCGCCCGTCGGGCGTCGAGCCGGTGAGGATGTCGTGTTCGTTCGGCGCATCGCCGCGGCCGTTGATGACGGCGCCCTTCTCGCTCAGCGCGGTCTGCTTGGTCAGTTTGTTCGCGCCGTGCAGTTCGTCGAGGTCGCGTGCGATCACCACCCCCTTGGCGTTGCGCCAGGGGCCGCGTCCGATGCGCTCGCGCGCATGGACCGCAGGTTTCTCCCCGATCGCGCTCGTGCTCAGGTAGGCGCGCCACGTCTTGCCACCGGCGCCGGCGGCGGCGGCCAGGGTCTGGCAGTGCTTGTCGGCCCCTTCGAGGCCGCCGAAGTCGGCCCCTTTGCCGCTGCCGACACTGGTGACGAAGAAGCTCATCGGGCCGCCCGCGGGCGACGCGGCGAACGCGGCGGCCGAGAGCACGGCCAACGATGCAAGCCAGCAAGCGTGAGAGCGTGAGCGCATGGTCTTCCCCTCGTGTGCACCGGACGGCCGCACCGCGATGGCCGGGCTCCAAAAGGGTAGCGCAGCGCATGCAGCCGTGCCAGCGGCCGCCGGCCGCGCCCTGCAGCCGTCAGGGCTACAGGCGACGCGAGCAACCCGGCACGCCGCAGCGGCAGGTCAATCGGCCTTCGTGGTGCGTGTCGCCGTAGCTCACGGTGATCTCTTCGCCCGGTGCGATCTCGCGCAGCGCGTAGAACTCGACACGCCGCTGGCGGATGCAAAAGCGTGCATTCGGGGCGCAGGAGTGATTGGCGTAGCGCAGGGGATCGGTGGACCTGGTGAAGTCGATGGCGCGGCGCATCGACACCTCGACGATCATGATGCGTTCGTGCCGCGTGGCGCGGATGCGCGCGTCGTCGACGCTGAGGGATTCCCCGCGGATCTCGCCGATCTTGCGCCGGCGCGGGATGGCTTCGGCGGCGAAGACGCCCTGCCCGTCGATTGCGCTGGCGCCTGTGGCCAGCTCGAACTTCTGCCACTGCGGCCGCATCAATGCAGCTTCTTCGACTTGCCTTGTTTGGCCGCGGGCGATTGCGAACCGGCGAGCAGCGCCGTGCCTTCGATCCCGGCGAAGAGCTTGGCCGCCCGCACCTTGATCTCAAGCAGTTCGTTCGGGCTGACCGAGTAGCGGCCGCTGAACACGTCGACGTCGATGCGGAACTCGACGTCCTTGCCTTCGTTGGACAGCACGCCGCTGGTGAACTCGTACTCCTCGTCCTCGGCCGGAATGCCCAGCGCCTGCACGTCGTGGTCTTCGTACTGGATGTTGCGGATCTCGCCGCTCGCCAGGTCCAGGAACCCGGTCGACTTGATGACGCGTTCGCTCAG
>CAJPFZ010000154.1 GCA_905339355.1 Burkholderiaceae bacterium | reverse complement strand
GCCGAGGCGGCCTTGGCGTAGGTGACGTACTGGGTGATCGCCGGCGACGCGGTGCGCATCGCGAGCTTCTCGCGCGCGGTCTTCTCGACCCGCAGCGGCGTGGCCTGCGACTGCTTCTCGGCCTTCAGCCGTTCGAAATCGGTGGCGAGGTGGCGCTCCTCGCTTTGCGCCTTGTCGAGTTCGGCGAACAGGCGGCGAGCGTCATACGACACGCGCACGAGGTAGATGCTGCTGGCAAGCAGCATGATCAGCAGCACGACATTCACCCGTGTCATGCCTGGGCTCCCACATCGGTGCGCTCGGCGATGCGCATCACCGCGGAACGCGACCGCGGGTTCGCCGCCACCTCGGCGGCGCCGGGCTTCACCCGCCCGAGCGACTTCAGCCGCGTCGGCTTGGGCGCCGCGAAGGGCGCGCGGCGATCGAATTCGCTCTTGCTCTCGCGGGCGATGAAGGTCTTCACGATGCGGTCTTCGAGCGAATGGAAGCTGATGACGACGAGGCGCCCGCCGGGCGCCAGCAGTTGGATCGCCGCCGTCAGGCCTTGTTCGAGCTCCTCAAGCTCGGCGTTGACAAAAATCCGAAGTGCTTGAAATGTGCGCGTTGCAGGGTCCTGGCCCGGTTCGCGGGTTTTGACCGCGCGAGCCACGAGTTCGGATAGCTCCCGTGTGGTTCGAACAGGGTTCCCGCCCTCGCGCCGAGCAACAAGCGCCTTTGCAACCTGTACAGCAAACCGTTCTTCCCCATAGTCACGAATCACCTCCGCAATGTGGCGCTCGTCGGCGCGAGCCAGAAACTCCGCGGCGCTCTCGCCACGGGTGGTGTCCATGCGCATGTCCAGCGGGCCGTCGAAACGGAAGCTGAAGCCGCGCTCGGGGTCGTCGATCTGCGGGGAAGACACACCCAGGTCGAGCAGCAGCCCGTGAACCTGGGTCACGCCCAGGCCGGACAGGGTCGGCACGAGTTGGCCGAAGCTCGTGTGATGGATGGAAAAACGCGGGTCACTGACCCGCGTTGCACCTGAGGTCGCGGCGGCGATCGCCTGTGGATCGCGGTCGATGGCGAGCAGCCTGCCTTTCTCGCCCAGCCGATCGAGGATCAGCCGCGAATGGCCGCCTCGCCCGTAGGTTCCGTCGACATAGATGCCGTCTGGGTCCGTGACGAGGCCTTCCACCGCCTCATTCAACAAGACGGTGGTGTGTGAAAAGTCGTTGGGGGGGCTGCTCACGTCTCAGCTCAGAAGCTGAAGCTCTGCAGCGCCTCGGGCATGGGCTCGCCCATGACCTTGGCTTCGTGTTCGGCGTAGCGGGCGGCGTCCCACAGCTCGAAGTGGCTGCCCATGCCGAGCAGCATCACGTCACGGGTCAGTCCGGCGGCGGCGCGCAGTTCGGGCGCGATCAGCACCCGCGACGACGCATCGATCTCAACGTCCATCGCGTTGCCGAGGAAGATGCGCTTCCAGCCGCTGGCGGCCATTGGCAAGGCAGCCACCTTCTCGCGGAAGGTGTCCCAGGCCGGGCGCGGAAAGATCATCAGCGACCCTTCCGGGTGCTTGGTGATCGTCAGCTGGTTGACGCCCATGGCGGACAGGACTTCGCGATGACGCGCCGGCATGGCGATGCGCCCCTTGCCGTCCAAGGTCAAAGCCGCCGGCCCCTGAAACACGATGTTCGCCACGAAAACCCACAAAAGTGCACTTCGCTGCACTGTAGCGCATCGGATTGCGGAGGGTCAACGAAAATTGCAAAGAAAAATCAATGGAATCAAACACTTAGCGGTGATTTCTCACAAGGCGTCGGGCTTGAAAAAGGTAGTCGATATAAGGACTTACGCGAGGCAGTGAAAGTGTTGCCTCAGCTTGACCAGCTCCAAGCCTCGGTGTAACTCCCGTGTTCGGGGCGCAGCACCCCGCGTTCAAGGCACACGCCTGCAACGGTCTGTCCGACCACCACCTGATGATGCGCCATGGCCTCTGGGCATATGAGACGGCGCCGACGGCATCAACCCTCGCCGGCACGGCGGGTAGGCCTCGGTTGAATCGCAGACGCATCCGTGCGAGATTCGCTGCGGTCCGTCCCTTCATCAACCGGCGCCGTGGACCCCCAGGGGATCGCATGCCCGCCGCCGAGCGCGGGCAACCATCAACACGAACATGACCCACATCCTCCATCGCAGCCTGCGCCATTCGCTGCCCGTGGCCGTCGCGGCCGAGGGCGTCACGCTCGTCGACGCGCAAGGCCGCCGCTATATCGACGCCTCGGGCGGCGCGGCCGTCTCCTGCCTCGGCCATGGGCACCCGGACGTGATCGCCGCGATGCACGCGCAGATCGACCGCGTGGCCTACGCCCACACGAGCTTCTTCACCACCGAGGTCGCCGAGCAGCTGGCCGACACGCTGGTCGCAGGCGCCCCGGCGGGAACCAGCCACGCCTACTTCGTCTCCGGCGGATCCGAGGCGGTCGAGGCGGCGCTGAAGATGGCGCGCCAGTACTTCGTCGAGATCGGCCAGCCCGAGCGCAGCCACTTCATCGCCCGCCGCCAGAGCTACCACGGCAATACCCTCGGCGCGCTGGCGGTCGGCGGCAACGAGTGGCGGCGCCGCCAGTTCGCGCCGCTGCTGATCTCCGTCACGCACGTGTCACCCTGCTACGAGTACCGCGAGCGCCAGGCCGGCGAAACCGCCGAGCAGTACGGCCAGCGCCTGGTGCAGGAGCTGGGCGCGGCGATCGACAAGGTGGGTGGGGACCGCGTGATCGCCTTCGTCGCCGAGACCGTGGTGGGCGCCACCGCCGGCGCGCTGGTGCCGGTTCCGGGCTACCTGCGCGGCGTGCGCGAGCTGTGTTCGCGCCACGGCATCCTGCTGATCCTCGACGAAGTGATGTGCGGCATGGGCCGCACGGGCAGCCTGCACGCCTGCGAGCAGGAAGGCGTGGCGCCCGACCTGCTGGTGGTCGCCAAGGGGCTGGGCGGCGGCTACCAGCCGATCGGCGCGGTGCTGGCGCAATCGCACATAGTCGACGCCTTCGAGCGCGGCAGCGGCCTGTTCCAGCACGGCCACACCTACATCGGACACCCCGTCGCCTGCGCGGCCGCGCTCGCGGTCCAGCAAGTCATCCGGCGCGACGGCCTGCTCGACGCCGTGCGTCGCCAGGGAGAGGGCTTGGCGGCGCGGCTGCGCGCCACGCTCGGCGACCATCCGCATGTCGGCGACCTGCGCGGGCGCGGCCTGTTCCGCGGCATCGAACTCGTGGCCGACCGCGCCAGCAAGGCGCCTTTCGATCCCGCGCTGCGCCTGCACGCGCGCATCAAGGCGCAAGCCATGGCCCGCGGCCTGATGGTCTACCCGATGGGCGGCACGATCGACGGCCAGCGTGGCGACCACGTCCTGCTCGCGCCGCCCTTCATCGTCTCCGACAGCGATCTCGATGCGATCGTCGAACGCCTCGCGGCGGCAATCGACGCCGCACTGGCCGAGACGGGCGCCACCACGAAGCCGCGTTGATACATTCCACTGCCGGCCTCAAGAGGGCTGGTTTTCTTTCCTACCCCTGAGGAGTCCTGAAGATGAAACAACTGTCCCTGCATCCGCTGCGTCTGGCGCTTGGCGCCGCGGCCATGGCGCTGGCAATGCCGCACGGCAGCGCGATGGCGCAGCAGAAGTTCATGACCATCGGCACCGGCGGCGTCACGGGTGTGTACTACGCCGCGGGCGGCGCGATCTGCCGGCTGGTGAACAAGGACCGGGCCAAGCATGGCATCCGCTGCTCGGTCGAGTCGACCGGTGGCTCCGTGTTCAACGTCAACACCATCAAGGCCGGCGAACTCGACATGGGATTCACGCAATCCGATGTGCAATACAACGCCATCAAGGGCCTCGGCCAATTCAAGGATGCCGGCGCCTGGGGCGACCTGCGTGCCGTCTTCTCGGTTCACCCGGAGCCGTTCACGGTGGTGGCGCGCAAGGAAGCCAACGTCAAGAACTTCAGCGACTTCAAGGGCAAGCGATTCAACGTCGGCAACCCCGGCTCCGGCACGCGCGCCTCGATGGAGGAGCTGATCGGCGCAATGGGCTGGAAGCTCAGCGACTTCTCGCTCGCCTCCGAGCTGAAGGCCGATGAACACGGTCCGGCACTGTGCGACGGCAAGATCGACGGCTTCTTCTACGCCGTGGGCCACCCTTCCGCGAATATCCAGGATCCGACCACATCGTGCGGTGCAAAGCTCGTGTCGATCACCGGGCCGGCCGTCGACAAGCTGCTGGCTGATAAGCCGTACTACGCGAAGGCCACCATCCCCGGGGGCCTGTACCCGAACAACCCAGAGCCGGCGACCACCTACGGCGTGATGGCGACCGTGGTGGCCTCCAGCAAGACATCGCCCGAGACCGTGTACCAAGTGGTCAAGGCCGTATTCGACAACCTCGAAGAGTTCAAGAAACTGCACCCGGCCCTGGGCGTGTTGAAGGCTGAAGACATGGTGAAGGCCGGCCTCTCGGCGCCGTTGCACGAGGGCGCGGCCAAGTACTACAAGGAAAAGGGCTGGATCAAGTAGTCGACGGCGCAAAGGGCACGGCATGGCAACCGATCTCGAAAAAGCCCCGGTCGAGCTGCAACAGCTCGTGGCGGACACCGACACCGGGGGGCGCCAGCCGACCGGTTGGAGCGCCAAGCTGCTATTCGGCACGGCACTCGCATGGGCGCTGTTCCAGACCTGGTATGCCTCGCCGCTGCCGTTCGCGCTTCGCTTCGGTGTGCTCAACGACACCGAAGCGCGCGCCATCCACCTCGCGTTCGCGCTGTTCCTCGCGTTCACCGCATGGCCTGCGAGCAGGCGCTCGCCACGCCATCACGTGCCGGTGACCGATTGGGTGCTCGCACTCGCAGGCGCGTTTGCAGGTGCCTACCTGCTGCTGTTCTATGCCGAACTCGCGACCCGGCCTGGGCAACCGACGACGATGGACATCGCCACCGCCGTGGTCGGCATGCTGTTGCTGCTGGAGGCGACGCGCCGCGCTGTCGGCTGGCCGATGGCGGCGCTGGCACTGCTGTTCCTCGCCTATGCGATGGCCGGGCCCTTGCTGCCCGACCTGGTGTCGCACAAGGGGGCGTCGCTGAACCGCCTGATGTCGCACATGTGGCTCACCACCGAAGGCGTGTTCGGCATCGCGCTCGGTGTCTCCACCGGGGCAATCTTCGTCTACGTGCTGTTCGGCACCCTGCTCGATCGCGCGGGGGCCGGCAACTACATGATGCAGGTCAGCTTCGCCATGCTCGGCCACCTGCGCGGCGGCCCCGCCAAAGTTGCGGTGGTCTCGTCGGCGCTGAACGGGATGATCTCCGGCTCGTCGGTCAGCAACGTGGTGTCGGGTGGCATCTTCACCATCCCGTTGATGAAGAAGGCGGGCTATGGCGGCATCAAGGCCGGCGCCATCGAGACGATGAGCTCGGTCAACGGCCAGATCATGCCGCCCGTGATGGGCGCGGCCGCCTTCCTGATGGTCGAGTACGTCGGCATCCCGTACAGCGACATCGTCAAGCACGCACTGCTGCCGGCCGTGCTCTCGTACATCGGCCTGCTGTACATCGTGCACCTCGAGGCACTCAAGCTCGGCATGATGCCGATCGTCAATCGCGAGCCGCGGCCGTGGCGAGACAAGGCCATCCGCTTCGGCCTCGGGCTGTCGGGCAGCGTGATCGTCATCGCCGGCCTGTACTATCTGTTCGAGGCAATCCAGGGCCTGCTCGGTGCCATGGCACCGTACGCGATCAGCGCGGTGGTACTGGTGCTCTACCTGATCTCCGTGCGAGCGGCGGCACGCAGCCCCGACCTTCCGCAGGACATCGACGTTGACAACCCGAAGCCTCTCGACACCTGGCCGACCGTGCGCGCGGGCCTGCACTTCCTGATTCCCATCGGCACCTTGATCTGGTGCCTGATGGTGTGGGAGCTGTCGCCGGCCTTGTCGGCGTACTGGGCCATCGTCTTGCTGGTCCTGTTGATGGTCACGCAGCGCCCGCTGATCGACTTCTTCCGCGGGCAAAAGACGCCGGGGGCCTGGGTCGACGGACTGCACGACGTGGTCGCCGGGTTCAACGACGGCGCGCGAAACATGATCGGCATTGGCGTGGCGACCGCCACCGCCGGCATCATCGTCGGCGTCATCACGCTCACCGGTCTCGGCCTGCGAATGACCGAGTTCGTCGAGTTCGTCGCGCAGGGCAACGTGATCATGATGCTGCTGTTCATCGCCTTCGTCTGCCTCGTGCTCGGACTCGGCGTGCCGACGACGGCCAACTATGTGCTGGTGGCGACGCTGATGGCGCCGGTCGTGGTGGAACTGGGGGCCCGCTCGGGGCTGGTGATCCCGCTGATCGGCGTGCACCTGTTCGTCTTCTACTACGGGATCATGGGCGACATCACGCCGCCGGTGGGACTGGCGACGTTTGCCGCCTCCGCGATTTCGGGAGAAGACCCGATCAAGACCGGCATCCAGGGCTCGGTCTACGCGCTGCGCACTGTCATCCTGCCGTTCATCTGGATATTCAACTCGCAGCTGCTGCTGATCGACGTGCACGGCGTAGCGGAGCTGGTGAGGGTGGTCGTGGCCTGCACCATCGCGATGCTCGTGTTCGCGGCCGTCACGATGAATTGGTTTCGCGTCGCGAGCCGCTGGTGGGAAACGCTGTTGCTGCTGGTGGCAACCGCGCTGCTGTTTCGCCCTGATGCGTTCATGGACCAGTTGGCGCCGCCGTACCGCGACGCGGCGCCCAGCGCCGCATACCAGGTTGCCCAGGAGGCAGAAACCGACGCGACGATCGTGATGGTGATCAAGGGCACGACGATCGAGGGCGAGGACGTGACCAAGACGGTCGCGGTGCAGCTGGGCGACAAGGGCGCCGATGGACGCAAGCGCCTTGCCGATGCCGGCCTTCAGCTGTCGACGCTCGGCGACCAAGTGCAGATCAGTGCCGTCAAGTTCGGCACCCGCGCCAAGCGGGGCGGCTTCGAGCAAGGGTGGGATGTGGCCGCGCTGAAGCTGCCGTCCGATCGCCCGACCCCGCATTGGTTCTATCTGCCGGCGCTGCTGCTGATCGGCCTGGTCTGGTGGACGCAGGGCCGGCGGATGGTGGCTTCCCCACCGCGACTGGTGCCGGCCGCGAGATGAACGGATGGCCCGGGTCGCGCTGATCCACGCGTTGGCGCACTCGATGGCGCCGATCAACGAGGCCCTGGCGCGCGAGTGGCCCGCATGCCGCCGGATGAACCTGCTGGACGATTCGCTCTCCGCCGATCTCGCAGCCAGCGGCGCGCTCGATGCGGCGATGACCGCGCGCTTCATCGCGCTGGCCGATTACGCGGTGGCCACCGGCGCCGATGCACTGCTCTTCACCTGCTCGGCGTTCGGACCCTGCATCGAGGCGGCGGCGCGCCGCCATGCCGACCGCCCTGTGCTCAAGCCGAACGAAGCGATGATCGGCGACGCGGTGTCGAGTGGCCGGCGCATCGGCCTGGTCGCCACTTTTGCGCCCACGCTGCGCTCGATGCCGGCGGAGTTTCCGCCCGGCGTGGCGCTGGATGTCGAGCTGGCAGACGGCGCGCTCCCGGCGCTCGACCGTGGCGACACGGCCGGGCACGACGAAGCCATTGCCGACGCCGCTCGGCGGCTGGCACTCCGTGGCGCCGGCCTCATCGCGCTGGCCCAGTTCAGCATGGCGCGTGCACGCGCATTGGCCGAAGCACGCAGCGGCCTGCCGGTGCTGACAACCGTCGACAGCGCGGTGCGCGCGCTGCGCGAGCGCCTCGGCTCTTGACGATCTCCCGGCAGAGCCCGGACTGTCCGCCTACGGACATGAACTTGCAACTTGTCCGTATAGGGACTACATTTCGGGCCAAGGAATGATGCCATGGCCCACGCACAGCTCGCGCCCCGAAAGGTCCCCGCGCTCGACTCGCCCGCCGCCGCCGGCGCGGCCTTGCGAACCTTCTTCAACATCACCAAGGCCTGGGGGCTGAACGCCACCGAAGAGCAGAAGCTGCTCGGCGTGCAGCGCTCGACGGTGTACGCCTGGCGCGCCGGCGACTTTCCGGCCCGGCTCGATGCCGACACGCTCGAGCGCTTGAGCTACGTGTTCGGCATCTACTCGGCATTGCAGGTGCTGTTCCCAGTCAGCGAACGCGCCGACGCGTGGATCCGCAAGCCCAATGCCGCGCCGCTGTTCGGCGGCGAGTCGGCGCTGGCGCGCATGCTGGGCGGGCGGGTCGCCGACCTGTTCCAGGTGCGTCAGTATCTCGACGCGGTGCGCGGCGGCGGCTCTTGACCCCGGCGGAGATTCCCGTCGTCGAGCTGGGCTGGGGCGCGACCTACCGGCTCGTCCCGAGCCGCTTTCCGCCGATCGTGCTGTTCGAGCGCGTGGCCGACCCGGCCGATCTCGACGTTGTGTTCGCGATCGAGGCGCTGACCAATCCGCGCCTGCGCCAGGAGGTCGGCGAGATCTCGCTGGTGCCGCCGGCCGAACGCATGAGCGGCCCGGGCAGCAGCCCGATCATGGCGGCCTTCACCCACCTCAACCCCTTCGGCTCGCGCTTCGCCGATGCGAGCTACGGCGTCTACTACGCCGCGCGCACGCTCTTGACCGCGGTGCGCGAGGTCAGCCATCACCAGGCGAAGTTCCTCGCCGCCACCGGCGAAGACCCGATCTCGATCGACCTGCGCTGCTACAAGGCCCTCGTGCGCCGGCCGCTGCACGACATCCGCGGGCTGCAGGCGCAGTGGCCGCAGGTTTACTCGCGCGACGACTACGGCGCCTCGCAGGCGCTGGGCGCCACGCTTCGCGAGAAGGGCAGCTGGGGCATCGCCTACGACAGCGTGCGCGATGCCGGCGGCGAGTGCGTCGGCATCTTTCGTCCGCTGGCGCTGGCGCCCGCGGTGCAGGGCCAGCACGTCGCGCTGCAATGGAACGGGCGGCAGATCGAGTCTTGGTACGTGAAGTCGGAATTGCACCGCCTTTGACACATGCCGTTTCCAGTGCGCCGGGAAAAACGGAATCCTTGTAAAGCACACAGTACGAACGCCGGTGCGCTGCGGAGCCATCCCGATTGCATCTTGCAGCACACGGACACGACCCGGGAGCGTCGTTTGCTCAAAGTGACTTCGCGACGCCCACCCGCCCGACGAGCTGTACCCAGATGCCCAACACCCGCCTCCGATCTTTCGCCTTGACCCTGGTTGCGACCTGCCTGAGCGTGGCCTTCGGCACCGCCCAAGCAGTGGTTTCCAAGCCGCCGGCATCGCCCAAGTCGGGCGCCAAGCCCGCCCCGGCGGTCAAGCGCGTCGACTTCGGCCGCGAACGGCCTTCGCGCGACGCCAGGAGAGTCGCCCAATGGGCACTCGCGTCGGGCGACCACCAGGGCGAGCCGTTCATCATCGTCGACAAGGTGCGCGCGCGCGTGTATGTCTTCGAGTCGAACGGCAAGCTGCGCGGCGCGGCGCCGGTGCTGCTGGGCATCGCCAAGGGCGACCACACCGTGCCGGGCATCGGCGACAAGAAGCTCTCCGAGATCACGCCCGCCGAACGCACGACGCCGGCGGGCCGCTTCGTCTCCGAGCCGGGGCGCAACACGCGCGGCGAAGACATCGTCTGGGTCGACTACGACGCCGCCGTGTCGATGCACCGCGTGCTGACCACCAACCCGGTCGAGCGGCGTCTGCAGCGTCTGATGTCCAAGACGCCCAAGGACAATCGAATCTCCTACGGCTGCATCAACGTGCCGGTGGCCTTCTACGAGAACGTGCTGAGCCCGACCGTGGCCAAGCACGAGGCGATCATCTACGTGCTGCCGGAGACCCGTTCGGTGAGCCAGGTGTTCGGCCTTCGCGATGACGCGGGCAAGCGCCGGGCCACCGCCAAGGCGGGCAAGCCCGAGGCGATCCAGTTGCAGTACCTGGACGGCGCCTGAGCCCAGGCGCAAGGAATCGCGACGAGCCACAAGAAAAAACCGGGCGCGAGGGCCCGGTCCTTTGGTATGCCCGCGACCGCGGATCAGTTGCGGTCGGTGCGTGCCGCGCGCGCGCCGCGCGTGCCGCTGGTCGAGTAGTCGGTCGACGTGCTGCTCGAGCCGGACATGCCGCTCGTGCTCGAAGGCGTGCTCGTCGTGTCGGTGCTGCTCGAGGTCGTGCCGCTGGAGGTCGTGCCGCTCGACATGGTGCCGCTCGTGCTCGTGCCGGTGCTGGTGCTCGTGCTCGGAGTCGTTCCCGACAGGCTCGACGATCCGGTGGTGCCGCTGGTGGTCGACGTGTCGGTGCTCGTGCCGGCAGTGCCGGTGGTGCCGGCGGTGCCAGTCCCCGACGTGCTCGTGGAGCCCGCGGATTCGGTGGTCGTCGCCGTGCCCGACGCGGGACCGAAGTTCGAGCTGTTGGTCGTCGCCGGCGTACCGGTGCCGGACGACGTGGTCGCGCCCGGAGACTGGGTCTGCTGGTTCGGGCCTTCAGCCGTTCCGGTCGTTCCGGTCGAGGTCTGGGCGTATGCAACGCCCAGGGCCGCGGCCAGAGAGGCGGCGGCAGCGGCGACGGTCAAGCGTTTTGGCAGTTTGCTCATGTGGATCTCCTGTTGCAGGGTGAAAGTAGGGTTGCTATCGGTTGCCCGCTACAGCGCTCCGCGTTGATTTGCTGGTGCGCCAAAAGACTCGGCAGACAAGCGATGGGCAAGCCGCGTGCCATGGCGGCCATGGGCCAGCACCGAGATGCGGGCTGGCTCTCTCACATGGCGATCGGCAGAATCAGACCTCACCGATTGCCGGTCGGGGCTTCGTCCTACGCCGGCAATGCCCACGCTGCGGCGAAATGGAACCAGCGAGGAACGATCAAATGGAACACCTGCCTCATGACGTCTGGCTGCAGCGCTGCGCCAGGCGGGTCAGCCAGCTGGAACACGACATCGTCGGCGACGAGGCGCGGCGCATCGCGCGCGAGCTGAAGTCCTTCGAACGCACTGCCGCCATGCCGCCCGAGGCGGCAGCCGATTTCGTTGCGCGCGAGATGGCGCGGCCCGATCACCCCCGCTTCGAACGCCGAGCGGCAGCGCGCCGGTGACCGGTCGCGGTCTGCCGTGAACCGGTCGACCGAACGGATGCCACAGAACGACAGAGAGCCGGTCGCGTGGCGCGGTTACGCGCGCGGCCCCGGCACCGCGTTGACCATCGGCCTGCTCGTGCTCGGCGCAGCGCTGCTCGCGCACCACCTGCTGCAGGTCGACTGGGCGGCGATGCGCGGGGTCATGGCCGACATGCCGCGCAGCGCCCTGCTCGCGGCCGGCTTGCTGAGCGCCGCGAGCTACGCCGTGTATTGCTGCTTCGACCTGCTGGGCAAGCGCACCACGGGCCACGCGCTCGACAGCGCACGAGTGGTCGCGATCGGCTTCGTGAGCCACGCCTGTTCGCTGAGCCTTGGGCCCGCCGGCGCCGGCGTGCGCTTTCGGCTGGCGATGCGCCACGGCCTGCCGGCCCACCTGGTGGCCGCGCTGTGGATCTTCAACGTGGCGAGCAACTGGCTCGGGTTCATGCTGATCACCGGCACCGCCTTCGCAACCCAGCTCTTCGTGCTGCCCGACACCTGGGCCCTGGGGCAAGAGGCGCTGCGCTGGCTCGGCGTGGCGCTGCTCGCCGCCCTCTTCGCCTTCCTGCTCGCCTGCAGGTTCGCTCACCACCGCGCCTGGACGGTGCGCGGCGTGAGCTTCAGCCTGCCGCCCGCTTGGGTGGCCGCCTTGCAGTGCGGGCTGTCGGCGCTCAACTGGCTGCTGATCGCCGGCGTGGTGCACGTGCTGCTGCGCGGCCAGGCGTCGTTCGAGCAGGTGCTGGGCGCGGTGATGGCAAGCGCCGTGGCGCTCGCCATCATCGACGTGCCGGCGGGCCTGGGCGTCACGGAGGCGGTGTTCTTCGCTCTGCTGGGGTCGCAGGTGGGGCCGACCGAACTGCTCGGCGCGCTGCTGGCCTATCGCGCCATCTTCTTCGTCGCCCCACTCCTGCTGGCGGCGCTCGTGTACCTGCTGCTCGAGTGGGACGCCCACCACCGACCCGCGGAAATCGACTCGTCCCCCTCACGCGCCTGAGTGAAGCGGCAGGCTTGCGGGCCCGGCTCAGACGTCGCGCGCCATCGCCGCGCGCACGCTCCCGTGCGTTGCCGCGAGCCGTGCTTCAGCCTGCGCCACGTCGAGCTTCATCAGGATGGCGACGATCGCGACTTTGACCTGGTAGCCGCAGGCCGCAAGGGCCTGGCGCGCCGCTTCTTCGTTGGCACCGGTGGCGCGCATCGTGAGGCTGATCGCCCGGCGCAGCAGCTTGGCATTGGTGGGCTGCAGATCGACCATCAGGTTGCCGTAGACCTTGTTCAAACGCACCATGATCGCGCTCGACAATGTGTTGAGCGCGATCTTCTGCGAGGTGCCCGCCTTCAGCCGCGTGCTGCCCGAGATGACCTCGCTGCCGGTGTTCAGCGTGATCGCCACATCGGCACCGAGCGTCACCGGCGCGGCCGGGTTGTTGGCAATGCCGATGGTCAGCGCGCCGAGCGCGCGCGCCGCTTCGAGTGCGCCCATCACGTAGGGCGTGGCGCCGGAGGCGGCGAGCAGGATGACGACGTCCTTCTCGCCCACGTCCACTGCGACGAGGTCGAGCCGGCCTTGCTCGAGGCTGTCCTCGGCGCCCTCGACGGCTTCGAACATCGCCTGCTGGCCGCCCGCCAGCAGCGCGACGGCACGGTCCTTGGGCCACGAGAACGTCGGATAGAGCTCGACGCTGTCGAGCACGCCAAGGCGCCCGGAGGTGCCCGCGCCGACGTACACCAGCCGCCCGCCGGCGGCGATGCGCGGCACCGCTGCGGCCACCGCTTCGGCGATCTGCGGGCTCGCCGCACGAACCGCCTTCAGGGCATGCCGCTGGTCGTCGATGAATGCATCGACCAACTCGGGCACGGCGTAGCAATCGAGATCGGGGTGGCAGTCGCTGGGCGTCTCGGTCGTCAGCGACGCCTGGTCTGCCGGCGCGGGCGGGCGCGGCTGCGCCGGTGCATCGTTGCCGGGACGGGTCGAGGAGGCGCTGGTCATCGGGCGTTGTCGGGCGGCCGGCAGCCGCGGCACGGTGCCGGCCGCCCCATGATCGCGTTGCGCGATGGATCGATCAAGCTCGCGAAGGTTCGCGCCGGATGGTTTCGTGCAATCGTGCAACGGGCACGCGCAGGGAGGCTCCCCGCGCGTGCCCGGAAGCGACACCCGGCGGTCAGCGGCCGTCGCGGTCCGAATCGCCCGGGATGGCGCGTTCGACGGCGTTGCCCAGGCGGTTCCACGAGTCGCGTGTCGCCTCCTTGGCCCGTTCCCAGGTCAGGCGCGACTCGCCGCGATGGCGGTCCCAATCGCGGCCCAGCTCGGGCTCGACTTCGTCGAAGGGCCGTCCGGCGTACTCGTCATAGCGGTTGTAGGCGTACTGGTAGGCCGGGCTGTAGTCGTCGTAGCTCCAGGCGGCGTCGTGGTACGGGCGGGTCGAGTAGTTCTGCCGCCAGTAGGCGTCTTCCTCGGTCGGATCGACGAGTTCGGCGATGCCCTTGCCGGCGAGCCCGCCGGCGAGGGCACCCACGGCGGCCCCCACCAGCGTCCCCACCGGTCCGGCCGCCGTGCCGACGGCCGCGCCGGCGGCGATGCCGCCCGCCGCGGCGCCGAGGCCGGTGCCGACCGGGTGCGAGCCGGGGGCGCCGCTCAGCGGATCACGGTTCATGTCGCGGTCTTTCGGTTCGCCCTTGGCGAGAGGTCGTTCGTTGTTCATGGCGTACTTCTCCTGTCCTGTCTGGGTTGAAGAGGGACGACCCAGGGAGCGCGCCGCAGCACAGCTTCCATCGTCACGGTCGCCAGGAGCCCATTGCATCCCGATCGGCGGCACGAGCCCATCGGACGGCCGCCGCTTCGGGCGTAGGACATGACTTGCAGCCCTCCGGCGGGGCGACACCCCAGCGCGCAGGCGCAGAACGTCAGGGCATGGCGTGCGGCTCGCCGGCGCTGACACCGGCGAAGATGGCCGTGGCGACGATGCAGTCGATGGACGCGTCGGCGTCGGCCTTCTGCGCGCCGTGCTTGGCGGCCTGCGAAGGCGCCACGTCGAGCAGGGTCAGACCGAGCAGAGCGGCGGCCAATGCCGTGCCGAACAGCGCATTGCTCCTCGCGCGCGGCGTCCTGGGCGGCGCAGAGGCCCCCCGGACGCTGCCAGGCTCGTGGATTGCTCGCATGCGATGCTCCTTGGCGCAGCGGGCGATGCGGGCCCGCTCATTTGTCCAGAATAGGCGTCGTTTGCCTCCGCCGACATCCCTAACGGACACGGTTTCTTCGCCAACGACCCCAGACGTAACATGCGCGCAGCTCGCAGCACTCAAGCGCCCCGCGCCCGCGGTCACGCCGCGGTCACTCGCCTTGGTTTCATGACGTGATGAACATCGCCGCGCACAAGGATGCGACCGGCGGCCAACGCTGCCTGCGCATTCTGCTGGCCGACGATCACGCCGTGCTGCGCGAGGGCCTGGCAATGCTGATCGACGTGCAGCCCGACATGGAGGTGGTGGCGCAGGCGCGCAACGGCCGCGAAGCGGTGCACCTTTGCACCGTTCATCAGCCCGACGTGGTGGTGCTCGACGTGTCGATGCCCGACCTCGACGGCGCCGAGGCAGCCGAGCGGGTGCGCGAGCTGTGCCCCACGCCGCGTATCCTCGCGCTGACTCGCCACGCCGACCAGGGCTACCTGCGCCGGCTGCTGCGCGCCGGAGCCGCGGGCTACGTGCTCAAGCGCAGCGCCGCCGACGCGCTTATCCACGCGATACGCACTGTCGCCAGGGGCGGCACCTACATCGACCCCGACATGATCGGCGGCCTCGTCTCGCGCGCGGTCGGCGCCCCAGAGGCCGGACCGGTGGGCAACGTCATGCGGGTCGACCTGACCGAGCGCGAGGAGCAGGTGCTGCGCCTCATCGCCTGGGGCCGCAGCAACAAGGAAGCGGCCGGCAAGTTGGGCTTGAGCGTCAAGACGGTCGAGTCGTACAAGGCAACGGCGCTGCAGAAACTGCAGTTGCGCAGCCGTACCGACATCCTGCGCTACGCTCTCTCGCAGCAATGGCTCGGCGACGAGGCTGCGCCCGAATGAACCTCACGGCATCTCGGGAATCTCCGGGCAAATCCCGGGCCCGCCCTCCCATCGGCCTGGGCTGTGTCGCGCGCCTTCTCGTGTCAACCTGGGCTTGATTTCTCGTGGCCTTTCGCCACGAATCGACGAAGAAGGATGGCGGTGAGGGTGTGAATGTGCGCTTGTGCGACGTGATCGAGGGTGTCGAGTTCACCGTCGTGGAACAAGACGAGGCCATACGCGTCTTGATCCTGCGGGATGCTTTGGAGAATTGGTTCGGCGCTGGTGACACGCCCGACAGCTGGCTCGCGGCCTATCGGCGATACGCCGACACGATCGATTTTGCCGCGGCCGACCGCCATCGGCTCGACCGAACCCAGGGTGTCATCGTGCTGCGCGGCGACCGGCCGGAAGAATTCACGTCGAGCCCGCGACAGCGGGCGAAGCAACTCGCGAGCCCGGCATGAGCCGCCTCCGATTCGTCGCCGGCTTCAGAGCCAACTCTTGATCGTGCCGGTACCGAACAGCCCGATCAGCCCGATGAGGATCAGGTAGACCGCGACGATGAAGTTGAGCAGCTTGGGCATCACGAGGATCAGGATGCCGGCGATCAGCGAAATGAGCGGCCCGAGGCTGAGGTTGATGTTCATGGCGTGAGTGTCGAGAGAGTGATCGGGACATCGTAGCGCGGTGTCCCCGCCGCGGTCCGCCGCATTTGGTGGACACTCATGCCGAATGAATCCCAACCCCTACCAACCGCCCGGCAGCGACGTCGCCGATCCGCCAATTCGCCGAAGCCCAGTTCCGGCGCCGGTGCGCAGCGCCTGCCTGCTGATCCTCGGTGGCATGGGGTTGAGCCTGCTGACGCTGATCCCCGGATTGCGCGCCCAGGATCCCGAGCTGCCGCCGGTGCCCCTGTGGGTGGAGGCCTTGTGGATCGGATTCTTCGTGGGCTTGACGGTGTGGCTGCTGGTGCTGATCCAGCGGCGCCAGAACTGGGCACGCTGGACCATGCTGGTGCTGCTCGCGATCGGCTGGATCGCCATCGCATCGGACTTCCCCGCAGGCTTCATGCGGTCGCCGGTGGCCAGCGTGATCGACCTGGCGGTAATGGCGATGGAGGCCTTCGCGGCCTGGCAGTTGTTCACCGGGCCCGCGGCGCGCTGGTATCGCGGCGAGGGCTGAGGAGGTTTCGAGAACCTCAGCGCTCGAGGCTCGCGCGCATGCGCTGGCGCCGCGGCAGGAGCCGCTGAGCGGCGAAGCGCTCCGCGTCGATGACGTACCAGCGCGCCGCCTCGCCGGCGCACGGCCGCTCGCCGTCGTCGCGAAAGCCGAGTGTGCGCAGCACGTGCTGAACCGAGCGGTGCCGCGGGTGGCAGATGCCCCACACCCGGGGCAGCTTCAGCTCGTCGAACGCCCGCGCCAGCAGCTGCTCGCCGCCGTCGTGCACGAGCCCGCTGCCCCACAGCTGCGGCAGCAGGCGGCAGCCGATCTCGATCTCATCGGGGCGATCGGTCACGCGCATCAGGTTGAACCAGCCGGCGAAATGCGCCTCGGGAATGGCCATGCGCGCGAGCGCCTCGTCGCTCAGCGCGGCACGCACCTCGGGGTCGGCCAGTTCTTCCTGTGAGAGTGCGGGCCTCCAGTGCTCTGCACACCAGATGCCGAGACCCGGGTGCATGCGGTAGTACACCCGCATGCGCTCGACGAACTCATGCGCGCAGCGCGCGTCGTGCAAGGGAACGTCGTCGACGAGCCATTCGCGCACGCGCGCGTCGCGGTGCATCGCGACGATGGCCGCGCGGTCGCGCGGTTCGAACTCGCGCAAAGTGAGGCGCAGCGCGGCCGGCGCTGTCATCAGCGCAGGTCCTGCACCAGCTTCCAGCGCAGGCCGTCCCGGCTGTGCAGCAACGCACCGGCGCAACGGCCCGGCAGCTCGCCGTCGGCCGCGGGCACCAGCCACGACAGCGTGGCGGCGTGGCCGAACTCGGGATGATGAATGGCGTCGAGGTCGACCAGCGACGCATCCATCAGCTCGGGCGGCAGGCCGTCGATCACGAGCGGCTCGTCGGCGAGCGTGCTCTGCGCATCGCCGTTGGCCGGCCAGCGCAGCAGTCGCAGCTGGCGCGGCGTGGCCTGGCCGAGCAGCTCCAGCCCGGTGTGCAGCAGGAAAAGCAGCGTCCCGCCGTCCGCTGCGTCGCAGCGCGCCAGGTAGCTGCGGTCGCGCCACAGCGCTTGGGCCACCGCGGCCTCTTCGCCGTCGCTCCAGCGCGCCATCACCGTGTCGGCATGTTCGCCGGCGCCCAAGACCCCCGCCCACCACAGCGGAGACAGATCGCCGTAGTGCGCGGCGCTGAGCGGGGCGCCGAGCAACAGCCGCTCGCCGGGCGAGGCGGCCGAGGGCAAGCTGGTCCACCAGGCCTCGACCCCGACCATGCGCTGCGGCAGCAGCGGGTCGTCGGCGAGCGGCGGCGCCACGCGCAGCTGGCGCGCGTCGTTGAAGCGCTGCCGCAAGGCAAAGGGCTTGAGCGAGAAGCGCAGCCGCAAGGCCTGCCCGAAGCGCTGCGTCTTCGCGGCCGGGTCGTCTTGCCGCGGTTGCAGCCCGCAGGCCCACAGCTCGCCGGCCTGCTCCCAGGCATGCAGCACGCAGGCATCGGGCACTGGTTCGCATTCGACGGCCTGCTGCGCATCGACGGCGAAGATGCGCACGCAAGGCGGACCTCCCGGGGTGAGCGGCGCCGCGTTGACAAAGAAGAACCAGAGGCCGCCTGCCTGCACGCTCACGCACTGTGGATAGGGCCGCAGCGGCGGCGCAGCGGCGCCGCCCCAGGGCGCATCAGGCCGAGCTTCCAGCGGGCGATGCCCATCGAGCAACGCCAGGATGCGCTCGTGCGTGGCGAGCCACGGCAAGGCGTCTTGCGCCTGGCTGTGGCCATAGCAGCGCGGCGGGGACGCGCCGGCGCTGCGCTGCGGAGGTACGGCGCGGATACCCGAGCCGCCCGGACCGCGCGTCACGAGCAGCAGCTCGCCCGAGTGGCCGCGCAACAGCGGTTGGGCCAGGGCGAGAAAAAGGGGGTCGGGGGCGCTGTGCGCCGCCTTGTCATTCGGTGCAGTCATGTCGTGGTCTCGCGCGGCAGCGCAAGGCGGCGACGGAATTCATTCGCCGGCGCCCCTGCGCTGCGTTTCCCGGCATGCTGCCAGATCGTGCCCGCGCGGCGACATTCTCAATGGGCTAGCGCGGCATCGAACGCGGCTTCGCCGGCCTGCGAGCCGAGCCAGTAGCCGGCCGCACCGGCGGCTGCGCCGACGAGGAAGCCGGCCACGTTGCCAAGCCCCGGCACGATGGTGCCCGCGGCCGTGCCGACCGCCGCGCCCGCCGCCGCGGCGCCCAGCCAGCCACCCGCCACTCTGGCCGTCTGGCGGCCGGTGTTGGTCCAGTCGCCGGTCTGCGCGCTGGTGCGCGCTTCGCTGGCGATGGAGACCCCGTCGACCACGGCGCCGACCACCATCAGCGCTCGCCCGCCGTACTTCAGCACCTTGAGACCGCGCGAGGCATCGTCGGCGTTCTGCACCAGCGCATTGAAGGTCGAATCGCCGGCGCCCGCCTTCTGGATCACGCGCTGCGCTGTCTGGATCGTGCGCTGCGATTCGGGCAGGCTGGCGAAGGCCGCGCTCTCGGCATGCAGCTCGGTGGCGGCCTTGAGCCAGATCTTCTCGAAGGGCGGCGCCACGCTCTTGGCCGTCTTCGACGCGCCCAGCCCCTTGTCGGAGATCATCTCGCGCACGTTGTCCATCACCAGGTTGCGTTCCCGGCTCGCCTGCTGCGCCGCCTGCAGCCAGGCCTGCGGGTTGTTGACCTGGCCCGGCGCGGTGACGTTGAAGCGCTCGGGGATGGCCTCGAGCGGCTGGATGTAGTGATCGATGCGGGTGCGCGAATCGGTGAACAGCTCGCCGGGGATGCGGTGCAGGCCCCGCGGCGGGATGCCGTAGCTGTCGACCGCGCCGAGGACGTCGGCGAGCGGCCGGCCGAGTCCTTGTGTCTGGCGCAGCACCTGCGGCGGCGTCCAGCCGAGATGCGGGTGCGTCGGCGCGCGCCAGGCATACGCCTCGAGACCGGGCCCGACCCCGCCGAAGTCGCGCGGTTCCGGCGGCCGCGGGCAGCTGCGCTGGGCGTCGGTAATCGGTGGGGGCATGCGGAAGGCTCCTTCAACACGAGACACTCGCGCGTTTGTACCGGGAGAGCGGTCGCTCGCACAGCTCGGGCGCGCCCCAGCTAGGGTGCACCCTAGCGCGAACGCTGTTCAACTGAGCCGTTCACGCTAAGCCCGTTCACCCAAGCCCGTTCGCGCTGAGCTTGTCGAAGCGCTTCGACAAGCTCAGCGCGAACGGAGAGTTCTATCCGAACAGCTACTGCCGCACGAACTCGCTGCCCCCCACGCGCAGTGTCTTCCCGCCCGGGTACAGAATCACCGGCACGGTCAGCTTCTCACCGTCGTCGAATTGCAGATCGACCCGATAACCATTGATGCGGTACCTGCCCTTGCGATGGGCGGTGCCGGTGTAGGTGCGGGCGATCGGCTGGCCCGCGACACCGGCGCCCGTGCCGAATGCCTGGCTGAGCCCCCAACGGCCGAATCTTCCGTCGCTGCCGAACACCCACCCTGAACGTGAACACATGGCACCGAAACACTCCGCCTCCTCGTATGCGCCCGCCAGTTGCTGCGGATCGGGCGGCTCGAGCGAGCTGTAGTAGTGCCCCTCGAACATGAACCCTTCCTTGATCCCTGCTTCGTCAACCGTGCCTTCCGCGTCGAGACCCACTCTCAGCACCTGCCCGTCGATGCGGTAGGTCGTGCACAGCGGCGTGCCGTCTTCGTTGACGGCCGGCCTGTCGCAACGTGTCTGCGCCTCCGGCAGCTCCGTGTACACGTAGCCGTTCTTCTGGAAGTATAGGAAGCGCCACTCGGTCCAGACTCTGGACTTCAGCATGCCTGCACCACCCAGCGGACCGATATCCCAGTACGACTCGTTCTTGTGATCGGCGTAGGCGAAGAGGCCCTCGACGCGCGTGGCGCCCGGCGGCGGTGGAGCCAGGTTGCGCTTTGCAAGCTTCGCGGCTTCCTGCTTGTCGCGCAGTGCCTGCTCGGCGCGCTTCTTCTCGCTGCTCGCGGCATCGCCTCCGGCTTGTTCGCGCGGTGGGTCTTCAGACCGCTTGGCAAAGGCGTTTAAGTCGGCCCGCTTCCAAGCGGCCAGCGCTCCGGGCTCGGCGCAGCGCAGCTTGGCCTGCTTGCCGGTGACGGTTTGCAGCATGTAGATCCACGGCGCGGCAGGCGGCGACGCGGCACCAGCGCCTGCGAAGCGCATTTGCAGCTGGCCGTAGGCGCCAACAAGCCCTGCCTTCCCGCTTGCAGGATCGATGAATTGAATCGCTCCGCCGTGCGCCAGGCGCTGCGACAGGAGCCGCGCGACGTCGCCGGTCAACGGCTCGGTGCGGAAGCGCCCTTGGCCGGCCTCGCCGCCGCCCTTCATCACGTAGCGCTCGCCCGCCTTGATCTCGATCGTGAAGGCAAAGGGCGCCTGCTCCTCGAACCAGTCGTGCGTGCTGAGGTGGCATCTCAACGTGGCGCTGGCAGGAGAGGCGTGTTGCAGGACGGCCGCGCCGGTGAAGACAAGGCGCCCGTCGGGAAGCGCCGGGCCGGCCTGCCAGCCTGGGGGAACAGTCTGCGCTGGAGCGAGCGCTGGGGCCAGAGACAGAACCGAAGCACTGACGAATCGGATGAAAAGGGAACGGGTGCGACTCATCGCAGAGCAAGACCTTTCTCGGTGGCTTGACCCTGTCGGAACACTGCAGGACGCGTCTTTGCTTTGAGCGATCGAATGCTCCGGGATGTGTTGGTCACCCGGCATACAAATACCGGTGCGTCGACCACAGCAGCCCGCGCATGCCTTCGATGAAAGGCTCCAGCGGCTGGTCGTAGGCGAGGCACTGGTAGCGCATGAACGCCACGTCGATCGCGTCGAACACCGCCGGGCTTCGCGCGTCTTTCGGCACAGCGGGGTCCAGCACCACGACCTGGCCGAAGTGCGATACACCGTCCGCCTCGTGCGCTTCGTAGCGGTCGACGGCCCAGGCAAGACCGGGCCGCAGCTGCAACACCGCCTCGCCCATGACCACGCCCATGTCGACGATCAGCGTGTACGTCGACGCTTGCGCCGGCTGCGCCCAAACGGGCTTGCGGAAGTGCTCCGGATCGGCCCATTCGGAACCCGCGGCCGACCGCCAGTGGGCAGCGCTCCAGCGGTCGAGCGCATCCACCAGCGCAAGAGGCTCGGCGGACATCAGCGCCGCCACGTCGATGACGAATGGGCGCAGCGCCGCGGCGAGCCGCGAGATGCGGTCTTCTCGGCCGGCGAGGAGCGCGCTCAAGACGGCATCCTCATCCTTCTCGAGCCACGGCGACGCCTGCGCCGGATAGGACTTCAGCAGCGATGCGAGCTGCCTGCTCACGTGTCGCCTTGCCCGGCGCGGGCCGCTTCGCTGGTCCAGGCCGCTTCATGGGCACCGGACACCGCCTCCCCTACAAGATCTTTCCATTCGTTCAGCAACCGGTTGCTGCGGTACTCGGGATGCATGTACCGGTGCACCACCACGTGCTCCACGTCGAGATCCATCGCGCAGGGCATGTCGCCCGACGCGGGCAAGCGGACCACCGCCCGCATGTAGCTCTCCATGCCGTCCCGGCCATTCGCCTCATCGAGGTCCAGCTCCCAGCGGTATCCGGGGTGTCTGCGGATGATCAGCTCAGCCAGCAGGATGGCCACATCCATCAGCATCGAGTAGACGATTTCCTGTCCGCGGCGCGAACTCCCCAGCCAGGTCCGGCTGTTGGCGATCCGCGGGGCATGCAGTGCCGGCCAACGCTCGTTGGCCCAGTCGTGCAGGGCATCGACCAGGGGCTTCCAATCGCCCCCCTCGAGGGCATCGTCGATCGAGATGCCTTCAGCCCGCAGCAACTCGCCCAGGATCTTCAGCCGCCGTTCGCGGTGACCGAGGAGGTAGGCGAGGTTCTCGCGCGCCTGCTCCGGGGTCCACCGCAGCGGGGGGCCCGCGTGGGGCGCTTCGTAGGGCGGATAGTCGCGCAGTTTCACCGCAAGGCTCTCACGCTTGTTGGCGCCCCGTTGTGGCAACAGTCGCTCGAGCCATCCGGCCATCGGGTTGCGATCCTTCAAGTGCTTCAGAACCAGTTTTTCACTGTATCAAACAGACCTCGCCCGGCGGCGTCTCCGCCGATCGCGCCGGCAATGCCGCCGATGACGCCACCGACCACCGTGCCGACGCCGGGGAAGATCGCTGTGCCGATGGCAGCGCCGCCGACCGCACCGCCCCAGCCACCCAGCGCGCCACCCGCGACGCCGGAGGCCGTGCGCCCGGTCTGCACACCGACGCGGTCGCCATCGGCACGAAACGATCGGCCGAGCGACACGGCGTCGAGCACGATGCCCACTGGCCGGGCAACCTTGCCGACCCCTTCGAGCAGGCGGCCAGACCTGCGCAACATGCCGTTTTCGGCCAGCGCGGCGGCGTCCAGGCTGGCCTGCCGGCGCACGTCGCTGCCGAGCCCTGTTCGGCCCACCTTCGACTCGACCTCGATGCGCTCATTCAGCCGAGGGTCTGCACTGCGCGATTGCGCCACCACGTCGACGCGTCGGGCGCCGTTGTTCCGCGCTTGCTCCGTACTCACATCGAACCCCTGCGCGCGAAAACGGTCGGCGATGGCGTCGCGTGCGAGGGCTCCATTGATGTTGTTCGCACGCGCCAGGGGCACGCCGGAGCTGCGCGTCAATGAGCCGGCGGGAGAACCATTCGCCCGCGGCTGAAACTCGATGCCATGGCTTGCCAGGAGCTGCCTCAAGCCAGGCGTAAAACCGCCTTGCCCGGTCCACGCGCTCGTGGTCGATTCCCAGCGTTTGGTGAGGATGGGGTTGTCGATGAGCAGTTGGCTGCCGCGGGCGGCGAGGCCCTGGCCGGCGGCCCAGATGCCGCTGATGCCGAACGAGTCGGACGAGGCTGCAACCACGTCGGCGTTAAACCGCGCCGCATCGCCGGGACTGTGCGCGAGCAGTTGCGCTTCGATCGCTGCATGCGCTTGCGAGGCCGCATCGAAGTCCTGCGTCGCTGCATGCGCAATCCACTGGCCGAGCTGGCGGGTGTCGACCATGCCGGTACGCGCATCCGTGGCGCGCGAGATCAGGCCGGCCGCGTTGGCATCGCTACTGGTGATTCCGTCGTCGGAACGTGCCGGCGCTCGGGCGGGCCGGACGGCTAGCGCGGTGGTTTCATGCATGGCATTCCTCGACACGATCAGTTCGCAAAGCCGGCACGCTACCGGCCCGAGCCAAACTTCGTAAGCTCGTGCGCACCCGAGCTAGGGCGCACCCCAGCTAGGGCGCACCCTAGCTCGGGTCGACCCCAGCATGTGGCTGCGCTTGCGCGGCGTGCGAATCGATCACGTTGATCGATGCGGCGGTCACCCCCAGCAGGTAGTCGCGGCCGCGATAGCGCACGGTGACCAGACGCTCACGTGGACCCAAGCCCACGCTTCGCATGACCTGCGGCAGCTCGTCGCTGCCTGCACCGCTGCCTGCACGCCCCTGCTGGAATCGCTTCAGCGCTCGCAGCGACACCCACGCCAGCGCGAGCACGATGATCAGCGCGACGGCGGTCGACAGCAGGTTGGTGGCAAGGTCGGTCGAATCGGTCATGCCGTTTGCTCCGGATAACGTGTCAGGTCTTCACCGGGCGGCGCGCGCCGCCGCGCTCGCGAGGGCGGCGCGGCGGGCTCGGCCATCTCGTCGCGCACCTCCTTCGCCCACAGGATCACCTCTGCGATCACGTCGAACAGGTCGGCCGGCACCAGCTCGCCGACCTCGCCGCGCGCGAGCATGTCGCGCGCGAGCGGCACGTTGCGCACGATCGGCACGCCCGCCTCTTCGGCCGCCTCGCGCATCGCGCGCGCCACATGGCCCTCGCCCTTGGCCGCGATGGTGGGCACGGGGCAGCTCTCGCGGTCGTAGTCGATCGCGATCGCCACGTGCGTGGGGTTGACCACCAGCACGTTGGCACCGCGCGCGGCCTGTTGCGCATTCTGCTGAGACCACTCTTCGTGCGCCTGGCGGCGGCTTTGCTTGATGTAGGGGTCGCCTTCGTTGTCCTTCATCTCCTGGCGGATGTCGCGCCGGCTCATGCGCATCTTCTTGGTGAAGCTCCAGCGCTGGTACACCGCATCGAGAATCGACAGGAGCGAGAACAGCACCACGGTCCATACCAGCACCGGCCGCGCCGCCGCCCACAAGGCACCGCCCACCGACTCGGGCCGGTGCGCGAAAGGCAGGTGCACCAGCTGCGGCAGCAAGGAACTCACGGCAAGCCAGCCGATGGCAAGCAGCGCCACCGTCTTGACTGCCGCCTTCGCGAGCTCGATGAGGTTGTCCATCGAGAACATGCGCTTCACGCCTTCGACGGGGTTCATGTTTTCGAGCTTGGGCTTCAGGCGTTCCATCGAGAACACCGGCCCCGCCTGCAGGTACTCGGTCACTGCGCCGACCGCGGCAACCGGCAGCAGCAGCGCCGCGCTCAGCGCGAGCAACGCGTGAAACGCCTTCGCGCCGAGCGCCGGCGCGGCGATGGCAAACGGCTGCCGGATCGCGAGCAGCGCGGCATCGATGAGGCCCGTCACCTGCGCCGCTGCATAGCCGGCCGCGATTGCGGCGAGCACCAGCCAGACGAGCAGCTCGACCGTGCTCGTCACGTCCTTGCTCTTGGCGACCTGACCCTTCTTGCGCGCGTCCTGCAGCTTCTTCGGCGTGGGCTGCTCGGTCTTGTCCCCACCGTCGTTCTTGTCGGCCAAGTCTTCTCTCCGTTCGCTGAAGCGTGCCCTTGAGGGGCAGCATCTATACAGCAGCACGACCTGTTGTGGAACACGCCCTTTTGGGGGGTGCTCATCGTGATGGCAGCGCAAGCTGCTTTGCAACGTTTTGCAAGTTAGGGATGGACCGCCCATCGCGCGCGCGATTCAAATCGGCACCCTTCCCACTGCGCCTTTACGACCGGTCACCGAATAGCCCTACGAGGTGACCAACGGCACTGTGCTCTGACCAACACTCCCGTCCCAACAGCCACGCCTCGTTTCGAAAAAGACGGCGGGCAATGAGTCAACAGGGAGTTGATGATGAGTGGATCGGTGAGGGCCCGCCTCGCCGCGGCATGCGCAGCCGCGGCGGGCAGTCTGCAAGGCTTGACGTTGGGGTTGGCGTTGTGCGTGTCGACCGCTGCCGCACCGGCATTGGCGCAGAGCACGGTATGCAGCGTGCCGCTCGCGCAGCTGGCGCCGGCGCAGCGCGCGAAGTTCATGCTCGCCGCGCAGACGTGCAGCCATGAGGCGGCATTCGTCCACACCCGGGCGTCCGCACCTGCCGACGTGTTGATCGCCTCGACTTCGCGGTCCGACACGCCGGGCGTTCTCGTCGAGCGCGAGGCCCGCCACCTGCAGCTCTTCGACACCGCCGGCACGGTCGAGGTGCTGGGCCAGCCGATCAGCCTCGCGACGGGATCGAGTGAAGCGGCTGCCGAGCCCTCCCCCGCGTCCGCCGCCCCATCCAAACGACCGGCGCGCACCACGCGCAGCGGCCAGCGCGCCTTGCAGCTCGCACCCGCCGTCGACGATGTCGCGCGCCGCCACGACATCGATCCGCTGCTGCTGCACGCGATTGCGCATGTCGAGTCGCGCCACAACACGATGGCCACCTCGCCGGCCGGCGCGCGTGGCGTGATGCAGGTGATGCCGGCCACCGCCAGGCGCTTCGGCGTCGCCACCGCGCAGTCGCTGCAGGAGCCGCGCACCAACCTCGAT
>CAJPFZ010000153.1 GCA_905339355.1 Burkholderiaceae bacterium | reverse complement strand
GTGTACGAGATCCCGCTGGAATCGAACAGCGGTGATGTGGGCTACCTGTTCCACAAGGGCGACACCAAGGATCACGCCGGTGCAGACCAGTCGTTGACCCTGAAGGCCGGCGCCAACGAGATCTGGCGCATCGAAGGCGACAGCACCACCTACACGCACAACCCGGTCAACGCGGCCGCGCTCGACCTCAAGGCGGTGCGTGTGCACTACAAGCGCTACGACGGCAACTACGACCAGTGGGGCGTGCACATCTGGGCCAGCAGCGGCATCGACACGGCGGGCCTGCAACCCGGCGTGACCATCGACCAGTGGAACGCGCCGGTGCCGTTCTCGAGCTTCAACAACGCGACTCAGGATGCGAGCGAAGCGGTGTTCGAGATCCCGGTGCTGAACCCGAAGGACGACACCAGCCGCACGGCGCTCGAGTTCATCATCCACGGCATGCCGCCCAACGAAGCCGACAAGGACGGACGTGACGACAACATCCGCATCGACTACGCCGCGCTGACCCCGGTGAATCAGGTTGCCGACGTGTGGCTGATCCAGCAGGACGCGACGGTCTACACCGCGGCGCCGGACCTGCGCTCGGTGTCGACCAAGGACGCGGTGGCCTACTGGCTCGACAAGCGGTTGATCCAGTGGCCGCGGGTCGACGGCTCCGGCGTGTTCAAGCTCTACCACTCGGCCACGGGCCAGATCGTGGCGGCCAAGGACGCCGCGGTGACGGGCGCCGACGGGGCGCTGACGCTGGAGGTGTTTGCCGGCACGGTGCCCACCGCCGCGGCGCAGCGCTTCAAGTATGTCGCGCCGGGCGTGGTCGTCGCGGTCAAGGACGCCGACCTGGGCCTGCTTGCGGATCTGCACAAGAAGCAGCTGGTGCTGGTGCAGGAAGACGCCGACGGCAAGGCGCAGAACGCGACCACCGCGCAAGTGGCCGGCGCACTCGACGATCTCTATGCGGCGGCGCAATCCGTGACCGACCTCGGCGTGACGGTGGCGAACGGCAGCACCGCGTTCAAGCTGTGGGCGCCGACGGCGCAGCGTGTGCTGCTGTTCACCTACGACAGCGGCAGCGGCGACGCGGTGACGGTCGACACGATGAGCTTCGATGCGGCGACCGGCGTATGGAGCGCCAGCCGCGCGAGCGATCTCTCGGGCAAGTACTACAGGTTCGCGGTGGAGGTGTTCGTGCGCGGCGTCGGCGTGGTGCGCAACTTCGTGACCGACCCGTATGCGATCAGCCTGACGACGGACTCCAAGCGCAGCTACATCGCCGACCTGTCGGCGGCCAACCTGAAACCCGCCGGCTGGGACAGCACAGTGGCACCTGCCACCGTGCCCGAGCAGGTGGACATGTCGATCTACGAACTGCACGTACGCGACTTCTCGGCCAACGACGCCACCGTCTCGGCGGCGAACCGCGGCAAGTACCTCGCGTTCACCGAAGGCGCGTCGAACGGCATGCAGCACCTGAAGGCGCTGGCTGGGGCGGGGCTCACCGACGTGCACCTGCTGCCTGTGTTCGACATCGCGACCGTGCCGGAGTCGGGCTGCACCACGCCGTCGCCGACCGGCGCACCCGACAGCGAATCGCAGCAGGCGGCGGTCGGCGCCGAGAAGGACAGCGACTGCTTCAACTGGGGCTACGACCCCTATCACTTCACCGCGCCGGAAGGCAGCTATGCCTCCGACGCGGCCGACGGCGCCAAGCGCATCGTCGAGTTCAGGCAGATGGTGATGGCACTGCACCAGGCCGGCCTGCGCGTGGGCATGGACGTGGTCTACAACCACACGACCGCCTCGGGGCAGACCGAGAAGTCGGTGCTCGACCGCGTGGTGCCTGGCTACTACCAGCGGCTTGACGCGAGCGGCAACGTGGAGAAGTCGACCTGCTGCGACAACACCGCGACAGAGAACATGATGATGGCCAAGCTGATGACCGACTCGGTGATCACCTGGGCGACGCAGTACCGCATCGACTCCTTCCGCTTCGACCTGATGGGGCACCAGCCGCGCGCGGTGATGGAGGACATGAAGACGAAGCTGGACGCGGCGGCCGGCCGCCCGATCCAGCTGATCGGCGAAGGCTGGAACTTCGGCGAGGTGGCCAACGGTGCGCGCTTCGTGCAGGCCTCGCAGCTCTCGCTCAACGGTTCGGGCATCGCCACCTTCAGCGACCGCGCGCGCGACTTCATCCGCGGCGGCGGACCCTTCGACGGCGGGCTGGACCTGGTGAGGAACCAGGGCTTCATCAACGGCCTGCACTACGACGACAACGGCAGTGGTGCCAACAAGTCGCGCAGCGACCTGATGTGGGCGGCCGACATCGTGAAGGTGGGGCTGGCGGGCTCGATCCGCGACTACCCGCTCACCACGCACTGGGACGAGATCAAGCAGCTGCAGGCGCTCGACTACAACGGCCAGCCGGCCGGCTACGTGACGCAGCCGGGTGAAGTGGTGAACTACGTCGAGAACCACGACAACCAGACGCTGTTCGACATCAACGTCTACAAGCTGCCCCTCTCGACCACGGCGGACGACCGGGTGCGCGTGCAGATGCTGGGCGTGGCGCTGAACGCGTTCAGCCAGGGCGTGAGCTACTTTCATGCAGGCATCGACACGCTGCGCTCGAAATCGATGGACCGCAACAGCTACGACTCGGGCGACTGGTTCAACCGCCTGGACTGGACCTACGCCGACAACTACTTCGGCATCGGCGCGCCGCCCAAGGGCGACAACGAGGCCAACTACCCGATCATCAAGCCGCTGCTCGCCAACGCGGCGATCAAGCCGGCACCGGCACAGATTGCGCTCGCGCGCGACATGTTCCGCGACCTGCTGAAGCTCCGCGCGAGCTCGACCTTGTTCCGACTGCGCACGGCCGACGACGTGAAGGCGCGGCTGCGCTTCTACAACACCGGCTCGGGGCAGAACCCGGTGGTGATCGTGGGCCACCTCGACGGCAACGGCTATGCCGGCGCGGGCTTCAAGGAGATGCTTTACCTCGTCAACGTCGACAAGACGGCGCAGCAGGTGACGGTCGATGCGGAGAAGGGCAAGGCCTACGTGCTGCATCCGGTGCAGGCATCGGCAGCTGCGGCCGACCAGCGGCCTCGTACCGAGGCGAGTTACGAGGCCGCCAGCGGCCGGTTCACGGTTCCCCCGCGTTCGGCGGTGGTGTATGTGATCGATTGAGCGAGAGCGAGAGCGACGGGCGGCCCGCGGGCCGCGCCGACCTTTGAGCCGCCCTACGTGGGCGGCTTTTTTTCGGCCGCGGGGCAGGGGGCTTGAATCGCCGAGAATCGCCCCTACGTTTCGCGCGCCGGCCACTTGTTTCGGCGTGCAATGCATTGGCTGCTGGGAATCACATCAAGACCATGGACAAACAGACACTTTCCTTCCAGGCCGAGGTCAAGCAGATCCTGCACCTCGTCACCCACTCGCTGTACTCCAACAAGGAGATCTTCCTTCGCGAGCTGATCTCCAACGCGTCGGACGCCTGCGACAAGTTGCGTTTCGAGGCGCTGAACAAGCCCGAGCTGTTCGAGGACCAACCCAACCTCGAGGTGCGGGTCGGCTTCGACCCAGAGGCGAAGACCATCACCATCACCGACAACGGCATCGGCCTGTCGGCCGAGGAGGCGGTGTCGCACCTCGGCACGATCGCCAAGAGCGGCACGCGCGAATTCATGGCGGCGCTCGAGGGCGACCAGAAGAAGGACGCCCAGCTGATCGGCCAGTTCGGCGTGGGTTTCTACAGCGGCTTCATCGTCGCCGACCGCATCACGGTCGAGTCGCGCCGGGCGGGGCTCAAGCCCGAAGAGGGCGTGCGCTGGAGTTCCGAGGGCAGCGGCGACTTCGAGGTCGAGACGATCACGCGGCCGCTGCGCGGCACCTCGGTGATCCTGCACCTGCGCGACGGCGAGGAGGAGTTCCTCAACGGCTGGAAGCTCAAGTCCATCGTGGGCAAGTACTCCGACCACATCTCCCTGCCGATCCTGATGCAGAAGGAAGAGTGGGACGCCGAAGCCGGCAAGCAGGTCAAGCGCGAGGAATGGGCGCCCGTCAACAAGGCGGCGGCGCTGTGGGCGCGCAACAAGAACGAGATCACCAAGGAACAGTACGAGGAGTTCTACAAGCAGCTGAGCTACGACAGCGAGGCGCCGCTCGCCTACACGCACAACCGCGTCGAAGGCCGCAGCGAGTACACGCAGCTGCTGTTCATCCCGGCCAAGGCGCCGTTCGACCTGTGGAACCGCGACAAGCGCGGCGGCGTGAAGCTGTACGTCAAGCGTGTCTTCATCATGGACGACGCCGAGGCGCTGATGCCGGTGTACCTGCGCTTCGTCAAGGGCATCATCGACAGCAACGACCTGCCGCTCAACGTGTCGCGCGAGCTGCTGCAGGAAAGCCGCGACGTGAAGGCGATCCGCGAAGGATCGACCAAGCGCGTGCTCTCGATGCTCGAGTCGCTGGCCGACAGCGAGGACGAAGCCGAACGCGCCCGCTACGCCGCCTTCTGGAAGGACTTCGGCGTGGTGGTCAAGGAAGGCGTGGGCGAAGACCATGCAAACCAGGAACGCCTCGCCAAGCTATTGCGCTTCGCCTCGACCCACGCCGAGGAGGGCGTGAGCTTCAAGGACTATGTCGGCCGCATGAAGGAAGGGCAGGAGGCGATCTACTACATCACCGCCGACAGCCTGGCAGCGGCCAAGAGCAGCCCGCAGATCGAGATCTTCCGCAAGAAGGGCATCGAGGTGCTGCTGCTCACCGACCGTGTCGACGAGTGGATGCTGAGCCACCTCTACGAGTTCGACGGCAAGCCGCTGCAAAGCGTCGCCAAGGGCTCGGTCGACCTCGGCAAGCTGCAGGACGAAGCCGAGAAGAAGCAGGCCGAGGAAGCAGCCACGGCGTTCAAGCCGGTGCTGGAGCGACTGAAGGAAACGCTGAAGGATCGCGCCAAGGACGTTCGCGTGACGACCCGCCTGGTCGACTCGCCGGCGTGCCTCGTGGTCGAGGCCGGCGACATGAGCGGCCACCTCGCTCGCCTGCTGAAGCAGGCTGGGCAGAAGGCTCCCGAGTCGCGGCCGATCCTGGAAGTGAATGCCGAGCACGCGCTCGTCAAGCGGCTGGAAGGCAGCGCGCATTTCGATGATCTCGCGCACATTCTGTTCGACCAGGCGCTGCTCGCCGAGGGCGGGCAGCTGGAGGATCCGGCGTCGTATGTGCGGCGAGTGAATGCCTTGCTCGCTGCCTGACCGCGATAGCCTCGATCCTGCGCGCCCGTTCACCCCTCAATCGAGGGGTGAACGCTGTCTGAGCGGCAATAGTTCCGCTGTACCCGGTCTTCTCGCACGGACGGCGCGGCATGGCTGCGCTACGCTCGCCAGTGAGAGGATTGGGGCATCCAACAATGACCACGACGGCCAACGAGCCGGGCGACGCACTGGCTCAGTGCCTGCGGCGCAGCTTTGAGAAGTACGCGGACCTGCCTGCGGTAGAGGGCAAGTACGTGGTGCTCACCTACCGCGAGCTGGAGCGCCGAGTCGCGGCGTTGGCAGCGGCACTGGCTGCGCGCGGCGTGCGCATGGGCGACCTGGTCCCGATGTTGATGGCGCGTTCGGTCGACCTGGTGGTCACGCAGCTCGCGATCCTTCGCCTGGGCGCCTCGTATGTGCCCATCGATCTCGCGAGTCCGGCAGGGCGTCAGGAAGCGATGCTGCAGGGAATGAATGCACCGCTGCTCGTGACCGACGGCAGCACGCCCCCTGCGGCCGCGGGCGCCATCGCCCTCTTCGACGTTCGCGCACCGCTGGACGCCGCTGCGGCCGCCGCACGGTCCGATTGGGCGACGCCGCCGGACCACGTTGCGGCTTACGTGATGTTCACCTCCGGCACGACCGGCGCGCCGAAGGGCGTGATGGTGCCTCGCAGCGGCATCGTGCGCCTGGTGGTCGATGCCGACTACGCCGAGTTCCGGCCCGGCGCCCGCTGGGGTTTCCTGTCGTCGCCCGCCTTCGACGCGTCGACGCTCGAAGTCTGGGGCCCGCTGCTGAATGGCGGCTGCTGCGTGGTCCAGGAGGATGCCTTTCCGACGCTCGATGATCTGGCCGAGTTTCTGCTCGATCGCCGCATCACCGACGCCTGGCTCACCGCCGCCTTGTTCAACGCGATGGTCGACGATCGCCTCGATGCCTTCGTCAACCTCCGTCAGCTGCTGACCGGTGGCGAACGCGTATCGCCGCGACATGCACAGACCGTGCTGGAGGCCATGCCTGCACTGCGCCTCATCAACGGCTACGGTCCCACGGAGAACACCACCTTCACGCTGTGTCACACGATCACTTTGGCCGACACACAAGGCGCCGCCGGCATCCCGATCGGACGTCCGATACGGGGCACGGTCGTTCGGGTCGACGGCACATCCGTCCAGCCTGAGGAAGGTGAACTGCTGGCAGGTGGCGCTGGCATCGCTCACGGCTACCTGAACGATGATGAGCTGACGAGCCGCAAGTTCGTGTGTATTGGCGGCACCCGCTGGTATCGCACCGGCGACCTCGTGCGCCGCCGGCCGGACGGCGTCTACGAATTCAATGGCCGGGTGGACCGGCAGGTGAAGGTCCAGGGGCACCGCATCGAATTGGATGAAGTCGAATCGCTGCTGGCTGCGTGCCCCGGGGTTGGCGAAGCCGCCATCGTGGTGCGCGGCGACAGCGCCGAGTCGCGCCATCTCGTCGGCTGCTTCACCGGCATTGGCGCATCGCTGCCAGCCACCGACGCCGTGTCGGAATTCCTTCAGCGCCGCCTGCCCGCCGCGGCAGTGCCGCGGGCCTTGGTGCCGTTGGCGTCGATGCCGCTGAACGTGAACGGCAAACTCGACCGCGCAGCGCTCGCCGCGTTGGCCGACCAGCACGTGCTGCAGACGAGCAGCGGTGACGATCATTGGCAAAGCGACACCGAGTGGCAGCTCGCAGCGATCTGGAAGAAGTGTCTGCGCGTGCAGCGACTGCATCGCGGCGCGGACTTCCACGCGCTGGGCGGAACCTCGCTGCTGGCCCTCCAGATCAGCGCCCAGGTCAGACGACAGCTGGCCCGAGACCTGTCGCCGATCGATGTCTTGCGATTCCCGCTCCTCGCCGACCTGGCACGACGCGTGGACGACTCACCGCCGTTTCGTCCGAACGAATCGCCTGTTCACCGCGGTGGCTCGGCACTTGCACTCACGCAGGGCCAGCAGGCCATGCTTGCGGCGACTCAGCTGGATGCCAGCGGTTGCGCCTATCTGGTCCACGTGGCGTTGCATGTCGCTGAGCCGGTCGACAGCCTGATGCTGCGCCGCGCATTCGAGGGCTTGTCCCGGCAGCATGTGATTCTTCGGATGCGCATCGAGCCGGCGGCGAGCCACGGCACGGTCCAAGACGATCTTGCGGCAGGGTGGTGGAGCGAGCATCCTCAGCTCGATCAGCCGCCGGCAGACCTGGAATGGCCGCAGCAGCTGCTGGACATCGTCAATCGTCCGATGGATCTTCGCGCGCAGGGCGTGATGCGTGTCGATCACTGGCGAGTGCGCGGCGGCTCGAGCCTGCTGGTGTGGACGCTGCACCACGTGGCAATCGATGAGGCCGGCATCGACCTTTGTCTCAAGGACCTCGACCAGCTTCTTCGAGGCGCCGACTTGCAGCCCACGTATGGCGCACCGCACGGGTTCGCGGCCATCGAGAAGGCATGGGCTGACGACTCGGCAGTGCGAGCCTGGGCGCACAAGCTGGTCGACGCGCTCCGTGGCCAGAAGCTGCCATTGGAGCGAGCACCAGCGGCGGGCGGCGAGGTGGCGGTTGCGATTCCTTCGCTCGTTGCGGGCCAACTGCAAGAGCGTTGTGACAGCTGGGGCATCACACCGTTCTCGACCTTGCTGGCGGCGTACGGCATGGCGCTGCAGGAGGTTTTCGGCAGCGCATGGCGCTTCGTGTCGACCCCCGTTTCGCGACGCAGCGAGCCGGAACTCGTCGAACCCGTGGGTTACCTGCTCGATCTCTGCCTGATCGAGGCGGGCTCCCGAGATCTAGAGACGAAAGCCGATACCTTGGCGCGCGTCAGGGTGGACACGCTGGATCTTCAGCGGCCATCCTTCCTGCTGCCGCGCCCGCTCGCCGAGGCCATCGCCGAGCAGGATGCCGACATCGCGGGACGGCTGAACGCCTTCTGTTTCACCTGGCGCCTGGAGCCATCTCGCAGTGTTCCGCTCGGCCCGGCAATGTCGCGCCTGTTGCGCGTGCCGCAGCGCGGCGCGCGCTTCGGAATGACCTTGCATGCGTCGCTTGTCGATGGCCGGCTCGTGTGCACCATCGAGGCGGTGCGCAGCGCATTCGTGCAAGGCCATGTCGACGCCGTCGCGCGGGCTTTCGTGCGTCAGCTCGGTGAGCTGTGCTCCATAGGCGACCTGCCGAAGGTCGAATCGCGGCCGGCGGAGCAGGGAAACGCGCCCCAGCCGATCGACCCGCAACTCGAGTCGACGCTTTGGTCGGTCTGGCAGCGCTGGGTTAGCGCGCGGCCCGACATCACCCGGTCCACGCATTTCTTGCGCAGCGGTGGCAACTCGCTCACGGTGATGCGGATGGCGGCGCAACTGCGGCGCGAGCATGGGCTGCGCATCGATGCGGGGGCATTCCTGGCGGATCCGACATTCACTCGGCTTTGTGAACTGGCGTGTGCCACGGGCTCGCAGAAAACGCCCGGCGTTTGCGTGATGGTGGGGGAGGTCGACGCCCCGAACCTGCTGGTGCTGGTTCCGGGCAAGGGCGGCCAGGCATTGGGGCTGTACAAACTCGCGGAACACGTGCTTGGGCGCTTGGGGCACGGGCACGCGGTGGCCGTCATGGACCTCGAAGCCATGCTGGCGCAGGCGCCGCTCGATCGGCCGCTGTGGTTTCTGCAAGAGCGCATGCGCCAGCTCGTGCACGAACTGGGGCCCGAGAGGATCGCCGGATTCGTAGGCTTTTCGCTTGGCGGGCTGCTGGCGATTCGTCTGGCTCGTGAGTTTCCGCGTCAGCCTCCGCCGCCGGTGTGGCTCCTTGACAGCTATGCGCCAAGGCTCATGGCACGAAAGACGTGGAGCCGGCGACTGGAACGCCGGTTGTCCAGCTTGTTGTGGCGCTCGGTGTCGAGCGGCCGTTCAGCGGCGCCTCCGGACGAATCCCAAGGTGAGTCATCCGCGACCGAAGCAACCCTGAAGGCCGCGCTGTGGGATCAGATTCAGGCCGATCTGGCTGCCGAGTCGGCAGCCGGTCCCCGGCTCGAAGTACATCTTGTCCAAGCCCGACAGTCGCTCGATCATGTCGGCTTGGTGTGGCGCCGAGGCAGCAACGGATTCGACCCCCGTCAGTATGCGAAGTGGTATGTCCACCGGCTCGACGCCATGCATCTGGACCTTCCCCGCGCGCTTGCCGCAGACACCGCGGCCTTGTTCGCAACGGGCCTGCGATGGGGGCCGCGGCCCTTGGCGTCGGCTTGAGTCGGCCCTGGGGGAACCGGACGTCGCCAAGTCGGCGACAAGACTCTCAGCACGCAACAAAAAAGGGTGGCGCAAGGCCACCCTTCCGGTCAGCTCAATCGTCGTTCGATCAGCTGCGACCGCCGCTGCGGCGGCGAGCGACGAAGCCGACGCCTGCCAGACCAGCCAGCATCAGCATATAGGTGGACGGTTCCGGGATGGAGGTGACCAGATCCTGGCGCGACGGATGCGTGAACGCCAGCAGGCTGTTGCCGGGGTAGGTTCCGGCAGTCAGGCCGGCTGCAGCGCTCAGGTAGGAATTGGCTTGCGCGAGCACGCCTGCGCCGGCCGAGGTCACCGAAAAGTCGCCAGCGCTCAGGTCACCAGGGAATGCGTCGTAGACGGCTTCCCAGATCGCCAGCTGGAAGGCAGTCTTTTCGAGCGTGGTGTCGACTTCATTGCCGGGGGACACGCCGCCGTAGAAGCCCGAGGCGCTCACCAGACGCGACATCCAGTCGTTGACGTACGGGCCGAACGCGTAGCCGCTGATGGGCGGCGTGCCGACGCCCTGCGTCAGTTCCATGCAGTAGGTTGCAAAGCTGCCAACATCGCTGACGACGCTGATTTCGCCGGCGGCGAGGGTTCGCGGATCGCCTTGGAAGTTGATCTGCACGGCACCGCCGTCGAACGTGTATGAGCTGATGGTCACCGCGGATGCGGTGGCAGACACCGCAAGCGCTGCCAGCGCAATGGCGGTCTTGGCCAAATTCTTCATCGGATCCCCCTAAAAGGTGGTATTTCTTGAACGTTTTTCACAGCGACCCCGCCGTGCCAACGAATAGTAGGTAAGAAGTACGCACCCGCCATCCCCTTGCTTGAGGGGTCGATGGAACTAGCTGGCCGACATGCGCACCGATTGTTCGCGCAGGAACTGGGTCTGCTGCAGCCAGTACGACGCTTCGCCAAACCACGCGAAGGCGGCCGGAAACGCCGGGTCTTGCCAGCGGTCTGCGATCCAGGCGCTGTAGTGAATCATTCGCACGGCTCTCAGCGCCTCTATCAGCTGGATCTGTCGGTCATCGAAGTCGTTGAAGACTTCATAGCCGCGCAGCAAGCTGTCCAGTTGCTGCCGGGCTGCATTGCGGTCTCCCGACAGCAGCATCCAGATGTCCTGTACGGCGAGTCCGTTGATGGCATCGTCGAGATCGACGAAATGCGGGCCCTGGTCGGTCCACAACAGGTTGCCGGCGTGGCAGTCCCCGTGAAGGCGAATCGACGGCATGGGGCCCACACGCTCAAATGCCCGTTGCGCTTGAGACAAAGCGTCGTCCGCCGCAGCCGTCCACGCGCGCTCGGCGTCTGATGGAATGACCCCCTGGCTGCACAGCTGCTCTCGCGCTGCCCATCCGAAGTCAGCAACACTGAACGAGCGTCGCCACTGGAATGGCCGACGCGCTCCCACTGCATGAATGCGGCCGATGAATCGACCTATCCATTCGAGATCGGCGGCAGATTCAAGCGAAGGCGAGCGGCCGGCCTGACGCGGCGTGACGGCGAATCGAAAGTCGCTGCCCTCGACACGAACCCGCGCGAGGGTAGGCCGCTCGCCGCTAACCGATGGCTCCATCAATGAGGTCGCGTCCGGAGTCAGGGTCATCGGGGCCAGGACCGGTATCTCTTCGGTACGAAGCTCCTCGCTGAACTCATGCTCCTCGAGAATCTGCGCGTCGCTCCAGCGGCCTGGACGATAGAACTTGGCCACCACGACGTCGCCGTTCTCGAGGAACACCTGGAAGACGCGGTTCTCATAGGAGTTGAGCTGCAGCAGGCGCCCATCGCCGCGCAGTCCGACGCTGTCCAGCGCATCCAGCACAACGGTCGGGGTCAGGCTCGCGTACGGCGCCTTCTTTGATGGGATCGGGTCGTGCGCATTCATTGAAGTACCTTCGTGCTGCGCACTCCGGTATGGGCCCTTGGGTGGCCCGGCGCGCTCATCGCGCATCGTACGCGGCCTCAGTGGCGTGTCGGCGGGCGCGAGTGGTCGACGACGACTCCGCCCACGTCGCTTCGGCGCGCCGCGCGTTCGAGTTCCGCTTCCTCTTCGGCTGAAAGCATGCGGCCGTTTGCGCCACCGAGCGAACCAAACTCGGACGACATCCCGTCGAGCCGGTTGTCGGGGGCAAAGAACGAATCCTGGAAGAAGGTCGAGTCTTGCCACAGGGCAGTCCGCTCTGCGCGCCGTGAGGCAACCGTGGTGGACAAGGTGTCACGGGCCTCGTGCAGCGAGTGAGCCGGTGCCGGCGCCGGCTGCGGACCACGCGGCGTGTGGGCGTGCTGGGGGACCAGCAACTGCAGCTCGGCCACGGTCGGAAGGCGGTCCGGCGGACAGCGCAGATAGCGCACGCGACAGGCCGCGAGCACCGATTGCTTGATCTGCATGATGCGCCGCGAATGGCCGCGGTCGGTATCGAGGTCGATGGCCGCCAGCACGCGGCCGTTGGCGCTGCAGATCGCGAACGCCACATGGTTCGCGCCGAGGAGGTCGTACCAGTAGCGAACCTCGTTTGGATCCGTGGGCTGGCAAAAGCGCACCAGCGGCAGCTTGGACAGCACGATGTGGTGCGGAAGGGCTTCGCGCAGCAGGCGGTACACGCGGCGTTCGTCGGAGCTGAACACCGGCCGCGCCGTCAACGCCCATTCAGTGGGAAGCGGGTTCGGCGCAGGCGCCTTGCGCGGACGCAGGACCCAGATCCCGAACGCCATCACTGACAGCACGAGCAGGGCCAACAGGATGAACCACGGGAGCGTTTGCATCGTCACGGTGCGGTCCTCACAACCGGCCACCGTGAAAGTCGGCCTGTGTTCGGGAGCTTGGGGAAATGTACCTTGATTGTTGCGCACAAGCCTCGTTCGCTCGCATCCCCGACATGGGGTGTGAGCGATGTGCGTTCACTCCCGAGCCGTCGGCGCGCTGCTGTTAAGGTGAGTTTTCACTTCGGCCAACGCACCCAGGATTTCGTTGACCCGATGCGCATGCAGCTTCCACTGGTAGTCGATCTCGGCGGCTTGCTGTTCCATCAGCTCACCGAAGCGGGTCACGAGGGTTTCAGGCGGAAGTTTGAGCCACGCCTCGGTTTCGGAGCCGGCCCGCTCGACCACTGCGCCGGCCTTGCGGGCGATCTTCAGCATGGCGGTGTTTTCGCTCAGGGCGTGGATGAACAGCGTGTCGATGCCGCGATTGCGTGCATGCAGCGTCGCATGCTCGAACAGACGGGTTCCATAGCTGCGTCCGCGCGCCTTCGCGAGTACCGACACGCCGAACTCCGCGATGCTCGCGCGCAGCCCCTGTCCTGGGTCAGCAGTATGCGCCAAGTGCGCCATCGCGATCAGCTCCAGCCGCCGGTTGAAGATGCCGAACAGCTCGTCGCGCTCGAAGTCGAGCATGTCCACATACTTGGCGATCTGCTCGTCGGTGGCCGGATATCCGAACCGCAGGTAGCGGTCGTCGGCTCTCAGCGCCAGCAGATGGGCGGCAATGCGAGGACGGTGGCGCGCCGCGAGCGATCGAATCGGCACCCAGGCCCAGCGCAGCAACGGCGACACGGGCAGACCAGAGGGCGGTCGCGGGTGCGTCGCTTGGGGCGAGGTGACTTGCTCAATCATCTGGATCTCCAGATTAAGGGTTAACCCCAGTCTACGCGAACGATCTAGGCGGGGAACTCCACAGGCACTGACGCCCCCGGCGCCCCCGCGGACATCTCTGCTAGAATCAAAAGCTTTCCCGCAATCAGCCCCAGGGAAAGACGTGTCAGGTCTCGGTCGAACCGGGGTTTGCGCGATCCGCCTAAGAGGCCGCCATCAAAAGAAGCGGCACCGACCGCGGAAGCAGGCTCGGCGCTGAAACGCCGGCCGATTGGGGCTTCAAACCAACTCAAGTCATCCATGAAAACCTTCAGCGCAAAACCCGCCGAAGTGACGCATGAGTGGTTTGTGATTGACGCGACCGACAAGGTTCTCGGACGGGTGGCCAGTGAAGTCGCCCTCCGCCTGCGCGGCAAACACAAAGCCATCTACACGCCTCACGTCGATACCGGCGATTTCATCGTCGTCGTCAACGCCGACAAGATCCGCGTCACCGGCAACAAGGCCAACGACAAGGTGTACTACCGCCACACGGGCTATCCGGGCGGCATCTACGGCACCAAGTTCAAGGACATGCAAGCCAAGCACCCGGGCCGTGCGCTCGAGAAGGCCGTCAAGGGCATGCTGCCCAAGGGGCCGCTGGGCTACGCGATGGTCAAGAAGCTGAAGGTGTATGCCGGTGGTTCGCACCCGCACACTGCCCAGCAGCCCAAAGTGCTCGAGATCTAAGGAACGGCGATGATCGGAAATTGGAACTACGGAACCGGCCGCCGCAAGTCTTCGGTGGCGCGGGTGTTCATGAAGAAGGGCACGGGGCAGATCCTCGTCAACGGCAAGCCGGTGGAGCAGTACTTCGGCCGCCAGACGTCGATCATGGTCGTCAAGCAACCGCTCGTGCTCACTGCCAATGACGCTGCGTTCGACGTGAAGGTCAACGTGCACGGCGGCGGCGAGTCGGGTCAGGCCGGCGCGGTTCGCCACGGTATCACCCGCGCCCTGATCGACTACGACGCGGCGCTGAAGCCTGCGCTGAGCCATGCCGGCTTCGTGACGCGCGACGCACGCGAGGTCGAGCGCAAGAAGGTCGGCCTGCACGGCGCCCGCCGCCGCAAGCAGTTCAGTAAGCGCTGACACCACCGCGCACGATTCCTGCAACAGGCCGCACTCGATGCGGCCTTTTTGCTTTTCGGACCACTTTACGTCACACCTGCCATGCGTTGGAAACTGATGCGACGAAGGTTGTCGGTCAGCGCCCCGCGCATGATCGTCAGGAGTCACCTTCCCTGGCCTGTGCGCTGGGCCGTGGCCGCCCTCGTGCTCGGTTTTTCGGCGGCCATCGCCACCTGGGCTTTCGAGTTCGGCAAGGACATCGCCGGCCTCGACCGCGACGCCAAGGCTGAACTCGCCAAGCTGCGCAACGAAGTCGCTGAACTGCAGGAGCAGCGCGATCGCTCGCAGTCGATCGGCAACACGGCCGAAAGCCTGCTCAAGGCCGAGCGCGTCGCCCAGGCGAGGTTGATCCAGCAGTTGAAGGATATCGAGGCGGAGAACCTCGCGCTGAAGGCAGACCTGGGATTCTTCGAGCGGCTGCTGCCCGCCGGCGCCAGCAGCAACATCAGCATTCGCGGCCTGCAGGCGGAAAGCAGCGAACCGGGGCACATCCGGTTTCAGTTGCTTGTGATGCAGGCGGGCAAGAGAGTGCCCGAGTTCCAAGGTCGGTACGAAATCACGCTGACCGGAACCCTCGATGGAATGCCCTGGAATTCGACACCACCCGAGGGCACCAAGCCATTGCAGATGCGACAGTATCTGCGGGTCGAGGGGATGATCGATCATCCCGCCGAGGCCGTCGTCCAGACGGTGCGGGTGAGGGTTGTGGACTCGAGCGGGGGCGTCCGGGCGACGCAGACCGCGACGCTGTGATGAATCTCCATCACAAACTTTGAACCATGCCGGAGACCAACATGTTCAGCAGCAAGAAGAAGCAGCCGCCGATCCGCACCCTGATCGGCGAGGGCACGGTCATCCAGGGCGAACTGCGTTTCACCGAGGGGCTGCGCATCGACGGCGAGGTTCATGGTGACGTGATCGCCACCGGCGAAGGCCACAGCATCCTGGTGATCAGCGAGAAAGCCCGCATCCTCGGAAAGGTCAAGGCCGCGCACGTGATCGTCAATGGCTGCGTCTGCGGCCCGTTGTTCTCGGACGAGCTCCTTGAGCTGCAGCCCAAGGCGAACATCGTTGGCGATGTGCGATACGAGATCCTTGAAATGCACCAAGGCGCCACCATAGATGGGGAATTGCGCCCGATCAAAGCCGAGGAGAAACCCGCCCTCAAACTGGCGGCTTCGAACCACGGATAATGGTCATCCGCATGCCCCCGAAGGAGTCTCCATGAGCGCCGTTGCACAAGATCACGCCAGCCCGCAGTACGACGAGCCGCCGCCGCCGCTGGTCTTCACCGACAGCGCCGCCTCCAAGGTCAAGGAGCTCGTGGACGAGGAAGGCAATCCTGACCTCAAGCTGCGTGTCTTCGTGCAAGGCGGCGGCTGCTCCGGTTTCCAGTACGGGTTCACCTTCGACGAGATCGTCAACGACGACGATACGCAGATGTCGAAGAACGGCGTCACCCTGCTGATCGATGCGATGAGCCTGCAATACCTGGCCGGCGCCGAGATCGACTACAAGGACGACTTGCAAGGTGCGCAGTTCGTGATCAAGAACCCGAACGCCACCACGACCTGCGGTTGCGGTTCGAGCTTCACGCCCTGAGGATCCGGGATCATCCGAGCAAAGCCGCCTACGGGCGGCTTTTTGCTGCGCGTCGAGGTCAGCTTGCCGGATAGAGCGCGCCCAGGATGCGTGGGCCGCGTGCACCCGTGACGGCGACGAGGTTGCCCGGTGCGCGATCGACGAAGGCCTTGGCAAGCCAGGCGAAGGCCGCCGCCTCGACCTGGTTTGCCGGCAGGCCCGCGGTATCGGTGGCCGCCACCGCGGCAGCGGGGAGGTGGGCCTGCAAGCGCGTCATCAGATGCGTGTTCAGCGCGCCGCCGCCACAGACCAGCACGCGGCGCGCTTCGCGAGCGTATCGACCGATCGCGTCTGCGCAGGCCCAGGCCGTGAGTTCGGCGAGCGTGGCCTGGATGTCCGCTGGCGACGCGGTGCCTTCGTGTGCGTTGAGGATCGCCGTCAGCCAGCCGGGATTGAACAGGTCGCGGCCCGTGCTCTTGGGCGGCGGCCGACGGAAGTAGTCGTCATGCTCGAGGCGAGCCAGCAGGTCGGGGAGCACGCGTCCGCTCGCGGCCCAGGCGCCGCCCGCGTCGTAGGGCTGCCGGAGATGCAGCCGGCACCAATGGTCCATCAGCGCATTGCCGGGCCCGCAGTCGAAGCCCAGTGTGGAGCCGTCCCCAGCGAGCACCGTGAGGTTGCTGATGCCGCCGATGTTGAGGACCGCCGCCGACTCGCGCTCACGCCCGAACAGCGCGCGATGGAAGGCGGGCACCAGCGGCGCGCCTTGGCCGCCGGCGGCAATGTCACGCGTACGGAAGTCGGCCACGACGTCCATGCCGCTGAGCTCTGCCAGCAGGGCGGGGTTGTTGAGTTGCAGGCTGTAGCCGACAGCGTCGAACTCCTGGGGCCTGTGGCGCACCGTCTGCCCATGCGCGCCGATCGCGCGCACCTGCGCGGCGGCGATTCCGGCGGCGGCCAGCGTGTCGGCGACGACTTGGGCATAGATGCGCACCAAGGCGTTCGCAGCCAGCGCCGCGCGGTGAAGTTCGTCATCGCCCGGCGTGTTGAGGGACAGCAGCTCGGCGGCGAGCGATGCGTCGAAGGGCCGGTGCGCATGCGCCAGCACTTGCAGCAGCCGGCCGTCGGCGGGCGCGAAGTCGACCAGCACACCGTCCACCCCGTCGAGCGAGGTGCCCGACATCAGGCCCATGAAGAGTTCCCGCATGGCCTCGATTGTGCCCGCGCAATGCAAAGGGCCCGCATGGCGCGGGCCCTGTCGAGCGAATCGCTGCAGCCGGCTACTCTGCGTACATGGCCGAACCGGCCACCGTCTCTGCTGCCTGGAGCTGTGCTCGCACGTTCTGTGCGAGCTGTTCGAACTGCCCCTTCGCATCCGGCGCGATGGTCAGCGTCTCCGAGGCCTTGGCGATGGTCAGCGGGTTCTGCTGCTGGCCCCGCACCTTGACCTCGAAGTGCAGGTGTGGGCCGGTGGCCCAGCCGGTGGCCCCGACGGCGCCGACGCGGGTGCCCTGGTCGACGTGCTGACCGCGGCGCACGTCGATGCGGCTCAGGTGAGCGTAGACCGTGGTGCGGTCGTTGCTGTGCTTGATGCTGACGACGTTGCCGTAGCCGTTCTGCCATCCGGCGAAGTCGACGACGCCGTCGCCCACGGTGCGCACGGGGGTGCCCCTGGGCGCCGCGTAGTCGACGCCATTGTGCTTGCGCCAGGTCTGCAGGATCGGATGGAAGCGCATCGCGAAGCCCGAGGTCACACGCGAGAACTCCATCGGGCTGGCAAGGAAGGAGCGGCGCTTGCTCTGCCCGTTCATGTCGAAGTAGCCGCCTTTGCCGTTGGCATCCTTGAACCAGACCGCGGCGTGCGTAGTGCCGTTGTTCGTGAACTCGGCTGCCAGCACGCGGCCGGAGGCCTGGTGCCAGGTGATCGGCTCGCCGTCGGCGGTCAGTGCTTCGTAGATCACGCGGAAGCTGTCGCCGCGGCGCAGTTCGCGGTGGAAGTCGATGTCGGTCGAGAAGATCTCGGCCAGCTGGCTCGCGACGGCGTCGGGGATGTGCGCCTCGTCGGTGGCCGAGAACAGCGACACGCGGATCGTGCCCCCGCCCATGCGCACCTGCGCCGCGAGCGGGGCGGTTTCGACCGTGGCCCGCAACTCGCCATCCACGCGGGCGATGCGCAGCCGGGTGAAATGGGTGCTGAACTGCTGGTTGCTTTCGGCAGCGTAGCGGGCGATCAGCTCGTCGAGTTCGCCTTGCGCGTTGGTGCGTACCTGCACCATCTTGCCGGCCCGACCGGCGAGCAGCCTGCGGGCGACCGCGTCGGTGCGGATGAAGGCCGCCGCCTTGGTGTCGTCGACATTGAGCCGACGCAAGATGCTGTCGGCGGTGTCGCTCGCGCGGGTCAGGTCGCTGCGGTAGAGCTCCAGCTCGTGGGCGGCGAGCGCCTCCAGCTGCGCCTCGATGCCCTCGGGCGTGACATTTTCCGTCACGATGCGACTCGGCAGGTCGGCGGCGTCGGGCGCCAGCGGGGCGATGCCGAACGCCGTCGCGCCGAAGCCGGCCAAAGCCAGCACGATCGCGGAGCTGATGCTTCGCGGGTGGCGGTTGACGAATCGTCCGGTGCGCTCGAGGCCTTCGGCCAGCACGCGATCAACAGGGTCCAGAGAACTCAATTTGTGCAGGTCGAGCGTGAGCGCTCGTTCAGCTGATCCGCGCCAAGGCGGCGCAGGGTGGTTGTTCATCACGATGCGAGGCGTCCACTAGAATCGCAACGCTCTTCGAGTCCCGCCCGGCTCGTGCGCAAGCCGGGTTCTTGCGCCCGGCGACAGCCGCTGCGCAGTATACCGGCCGGCTGCAGCGGAAACGTCCGTAAAAGCCCCATTCCAAGACCCCTTTCAGAAGCGTTGCCGCTCCCATGACCCAGCCCGCCGATCAGGCACCGCCCTCTGCTGCTGCGAAGTACCCACTGACAGAGCGCGTGCTCGAAGCACTTGCCGTCTCCAAGCGAGGCTGTGACGAGCTGTTACCCGAGGCCGATTGGTTGGCAAAGCTTGCACGCTCTGAAGCAACAGGTGTGCCATTGCGGATCAAGCTGGGGCTGGACCCGACGGCGCCCGACATCCATCTCGGCCACACCGTCGTGCTGAACAAGATGCGCCAGCTGCAGGATCTGGGGCACCAGGTGATCTTCCTGATCGGCGACTTCACCTCGATGATCGGCGACCCGTCCGGGCGCAACACCACACGCCCGCCGCTCACCCGCGAGCAGATCGCGGCCAACGCGCAGACCTACTACAAGCAGGCGAGCTTGCTGCTGGACCCGGACAAGACCGAGATCCGCTACAACTCCGAGTGGAGCGACCCGCTCGGTGCGCGCGGCATGATCCAGCTCGCCGCCAAGTACACGGTGGCGCGCATGATGGAGCGCAACGATTTTCATGAGCGCTTCAAGGCCGGCACGCCGATCAGCGTGCACGAGTTTCTCTACCCGCTGATGCAGGGCTACGACTCCGTGGCCTTGAAGAGCGACCTCGAACTTGGCGGCACCGATCAGAAGTTCAACCTGCTCGTGGGCCGCGCGCTGCAGACCGAGTACGGACAGGAGCCGCAGTGCATCCTCACGATGCCACTGCTGGAGGGGCTCGACGGCATCGAGAAGATGTCCAAGAGCAAGGGCAACTACATCGGCGTCACCGAGCCGGCGAACGACATGTTCGCCAAGCTGCTGTCGATCAGCGATTCCCTGATGTGGAAGTACTTCACCTTGCTGAGCTTCCGCTCGGAATCGGACATCGCGCGCTTGAGGGCCGAGGTTGAACAGGGGCGCAATCCGAAGGAGGCGAAGGTGTTGCTCGCCAAGGAGATCACCGCGCGCTTTCATGGCAGCGCCGCGGCCGACGCCGCCGAGGTCGATTTCGACAACCGCGCCCGCGGCGGCGTGCCGGACGAGATTCCCGAGCTGTCCTTGAACGGCTCGCCGCTGGCGATCGGGCAGCTGCTGAAGCAGGCCGGGCTCGCGCCGTCGACGAGCGAGGCACTGCGCCTCGTCGATGGCGGCGGCGTGCGTGTGGACGGCACCGTCATCAGCGACCGCGGCCTGAAGCTTGCCGCCGGATGCTACGTGGTGCAGGTGGGCAAGCGCAGGTTCGCACGCGTGACGCTCATGTGATGGGCCAACCCGCCGTCCCGCCGCATTCCAGGCGGCCTGCGCGCTTGTCGGTGCGCACCTTCCTCAAGCTGTCGGTGCTCGCGGCGCTGGCGACCATCGGGCTGAAGACGGCCGCCTGGTGGATCACCGGGTCGGTCGGCCTGCTGTCGGACGCGATGGAATCGTTCGTCAACCTCGCCGCGGCCTTGTTCGCGCTGCTGATGGTTACGATCGCCCAGTCTCCGGCCGACGACGAGCATCCCTACGGCCACAACAAGGCGGAGTATTTCTCCAGCGGCTTCGAGGCGATGATGATCCTCGGGGCGTCGCTCGCGATCATCTGGGCGGCCGTGCAGCGCTGGATCTCGCCGCAGCCGCTGGAAGGGCTGGGCCTGGGCGTCACGCTGTCGGTCGTCAGCTCCGTCATCAATGGCGTGCTGGCGACCTACATGCTGCGCGCTGCCCGCGAGCACGAATCGATCGTGCTGGAGGCCGATGCGCGCCACCTGATGACCGACGTATGGACGTCGGTGGGCGTGGCGCTGGGCGTGCTGCTGGTGCCGGTGACGGGCTTTCTCTGGCTGGACCCGCTGCTTGCCATCCTCGTGGCGCTGAACATCCTGCGCGAGGCGTGGAGCCTGCTGCGCAGGTCGGTGGACGGCTTGATGGACCGGGCGCTGTCCGACGACGAACGGGCGCGCATCGACGCGGCATTGCAGGCAATCTGTGCCGACGAGGTGACCTTCGATCACCTTCGCACGCGCCGCGCGGCGGGCGCCAAGTTCTGCCAGCTGCACATGCACGTCCCGGGGCATTGGACCCTCGCGCGCGCCGCGGCGCAGCGCGCGCGGGTCGAAGACGTGCTCATCGACGCGGTGCGGGGCTTGCACGTCACGATCGAACTGCTGCCGACGGGTCAGGAGCCGGTGGGCGTCAGCACGCCGAACGGCTGAGGGGACTGGCTTGCTGGCATTGGTGCAACGGGTGGCGCAGGCGCGGGTCGAGGTGGGCCAGCGTGTGGTGGGCGCGATCGGGCGCGGCATGCTGGTGTTCGTCTGCGCCGAACCCTCCGACTCCGACGCCGTGGCGCAGAAGCTCGTCGGCAAGCTGCTCAAGCTGCGGATCTTTTCCGACGAGGCCGGCAAGATGAACCGCAGTGTGGTTGACGTGCAAGGCGGACTGCTCATCGTCAGCCAGTTCACGCTGGCGGCCGACGTCTCGGGTGGGAATCGGCCCAGCTTCACCGGCGCCGCCGAGGCGCAGCGGGGGCGTGCGCTCTACGAGATGGTGCTGCAGGCCGCGCGAGCGCAGCATCCGGCAGTGGCCGCGGGCGAGTTTGCGGCCGACATGCAGGTGCACTTGATCAACGACGGGCCGGTCACGATCCCGCTGCGGCTGCAAGCATGAAAAGGCCACCCCTGCGGGTGGCCTGAACCGCGTGCAAGGGGACCTCTCGGCCCTTGCCGCGCTCGCTAGTCGGCGTACTGTCCCGCGGCTTTGATCACCGGGGCCCATTTGTCGATTTCAGAGGCAACGAACTTCTTGTGCTCCGCCGGGCTCAGCCGCCCGTCGGTCACGATCACCGCGCCGAGCGCCTCTTCGCGCTTGATGAAGTCTGCATCCTTCAGCGCGACCTTCAGCGCCGAGTTCAGTTTGTCGACGACCGCTTTGGGCGTGCCCTTCGGGGCGTACATGGCGTGCCAGATGGTCACGTTGAAGCCCTTGAGGCCCGCTTCCTCGAGCGTCGGCAGCTTGGCCAGCGCCGGGGTGGTCAGGCGCTGCTTGCTGGTGACGGCGTAGGCCTTGACCTTGCCGGCTTCGATCTGGCTCGTGGTGTTGGTGGTCTGGTCGCACATCAGGTCGACCTGACCGCCGATCAGGTCGGTCATCGCCGGGCCAGTGCCCTTGTACGGCACGGTCTGCATCTCGATCTTGGTGGCGCTCTGGAACATCAGGCCGCACAGATGCGACGCGGAGCCGAGGCCCGCATTGGCAAGGTTGACCTTGCCGCGATTCGCCTCCAGCCACTTCACCAGTTCGGCGTAGTTGTTGGCGGGTAGCGTTGACTTGCCGATCAGCGTCATCGGCACTTCGTTGATCATGCCCAGGTATTCGAAGTCCTCCAGCGCCTTGTACTGCAGGTTGCGGTACAGAGCCGGCGCGGTCGAGATGCCGATGTGTGCGAGCAGCACGGTGTAGCCGTCCGGCGCCGCCTTGGCGACCTTGGTGGCGCCGAGCGTGCCGCCGGCGCCGCCGACGTTTTCGATGATGATCGTGCCGCCCAGCGGCTTGCGCAGCGCTTCGGCGAGGTCTCGCGCGACCTTGTCCGTCGGGCCGCCCGCGGCGAAGGGCACGACGATGGTGACCGGCTTCTCCGGATACTCCGCAAACGCGGTGGTGGCCGTCAGGGCGACAGCGGCGGAAATCAGCAGACGTTTCATGGGCAGTCCCTTCGGTGACACGGCGAAGGCTGCATTGTCTGCAGTGCGCCTGCGGCCCGCACGGCGGGAACTACGTAAAGGGAAAGCACTGGGAAGAAAATCCCTCGCGCTACTTGTAGCTGCGCGCGTCCTCGATCACCTTGCCGTCGTTGGGCAGACTGCCGGGCGGCGCGAGCACCACCTCGCCGCGCAGCTTAGTGACGTCGCGGATGGTCTCGGCGATGCGCGCGCTCAGGCCGTCGGCTTGCTGCGCCACCTCCACTTGCAGCGTCATGCGGTCGTTGGCCATCTCGCCGCTGACCACCAGCCGGGCACGGCGCACTTCCGGATGGCGGCGCGCGATGTCGGCCACCTGCGACGGATGGACGAACATGCCGCGCACCTTCGCCGTCTGGTCGGCGCGGCCCATCCAGCCGCGGATGCGCGTGTTGGTGCGGCCGGTCGGGCAGCGGCCCGGCAGCACCGCCGAAAGATCGCCGGTGCCGAAGCGGATCAGCGGGTAGTCCGGGTTCAGCGTCGTCACCACCACCTCGCCGACCTCGCCGTCGGGGACCGTCTGGTTGGTGCCGGGCCGCACGATCTCCAGGAGCACCTGCTCGTCGAGCACCAGGCCTTCACGCGCCTCCGTTTCATAGGCAATGAGCCCGAGGTCGGCCGTCGCATAGAACTGGTAGGCGACGACACCGCGGTCGGCGAACCATTGGCGCAGACTGGGCGGCAGGGCTTCTCCCGACACGGCGGCCTTGCGGATCGACGGCAGCGCGATCCCGAGGTCGGCGGCCTTGTCGAGAAGGATCTTGAGGAAGCTCGGCGTGCCGGTGTAGGCATGCGGGCCGAGTTCCGCAGCGGCCTGCAGCTGCAGTTCGGTATTGCCGACACCGCCTGGAAACACAGTGCAGCGCAGCGCGTGGGCGGCGGTCTCCATCATCGACCCCGCCGGCGTCAGGTGATAGCTGAAGCTGTTGTGCACGAGGTCGCCGCTGCGAAAGCCTGCCGCGTACATCGCGCGCGCGCCGCGCCAGTAGTCGGCTGCCATGCCTTCGGGCTCGTAGATCGGCCCGGGCGAGGCGAACACGCGCAACGCGCCGCCGCGCGGCCCCCAGCCGATGGTTGAGAAGCCTCCGAAGGGGTCGCCGCGCGAGCGGCTTGCCTTCTGGCGCTCGAGCAACTCGCTCTTGCGCGTCACCGGCAAGGAGGCCAAGGCCTCGCGATTCGTGATGTCGCCCGGCGACACGCCGGCCAGCATCGCAGCATAGGCCGGTGCGTGGGTGCGTGCATGCGCGATCACCTTCGGCAGCGCGCTCATCAGGGCGTCTTCGCGCTGCTCGGGCGGACGGGTCTCGAGGGCGTCGAAATAGGCTGGCGACGCAGCGTTCACGTTTGTTCCTCCGTCCAGCGCGCGAGGCGCTTCTTCACCTCGTCGATGCACTTGCGCACGTCGGCGCTGTTCCTGATGACCAGCGTCTCGAATTCGGGCGAGACGGCGGGGCGCTTGGCGAGGCGCACATTGATCGTCGAGTCGTCTGCGCGCAGCTCGAGCACGCGCTTGCCTTGCAGCTCGAAGGCGTCGCCGCGCTCGGCCAGCGGACGCAGCTCGCGCAGGCTGCGCTTGAATTGCGGGAGCGCTTCGACCGGCTTGAACGCGGGCGGCGCAAAGAACGAGTCTTCGCTCATGACAGCCACCTCTTGCGCCGCTTGTAGCTCTTTACGTCCTTGAAGCTCTTGCGGTTGGCGCCGCCCATGCCGAGGTAGAACTCTTTCACGTCCTCGTTCTGCGCCAGGTCGCTCGCCGCCCCGTCCATCACGATGCGGCCGTTTTCGAGGATGTAGCCGTAGTCGGCGTAGCGAAGGGCCATGTTGGTGTTCTGCTCGGCGAGCAGAAAGGTCACACGTTCCTTGGCGTTCAGGTCCTTCACGATCTCGAACACCTCTTCGACGATCTGCGGCGCGAGGCCCATCGATGGCTCGTCGAGCAGCACCATCTTCGGGTTGGCCATCAGCGCGCGGCCGATGGCGCACATCTGCTGCTCGCCGCCCGACGTGTAGGCCGCCTGCGAACCGCGCCGCGTCTTCAGGCGCGGAAAATAGTTGTAGACCTTCTCCAGCGTCTGCGCGACGCCCGCCTTGCCGTCGCGCCGCGTGTAGGCGCCGGTGAGCAGGTTCTCCTCGATCGTCAGGTGCGCGAAGCAGTGCCGCCCCTCCATCACCTGGATGACGCCGCGGTTGACCATGTCGGAGGTCGTCAGCGCCTCGATGCGCTCGCCGCGCAGCTCGATCGACCCTTTGGTCACCTCGCCGCGTTCACCCGCAAGCAGGTTGCTCACCGCGCGCAGCGTCGTCGTCTTGCCCGCGCCGTTGCCCCCGAGCAGCGCCACGATGCCGCCTTCGGGCACCTGCAGCGACACGCCCTTGAGCACCAGGATGACGTGGTTGTAGATGACCTCGATCCCGTTGACGTTCAGAAGAATATTGCTCATGTGATCCGGCCTTCACCGCATTGACTTCCTGTACTCACTCAAGCGCCGCTCGCGGCGCTTGAGTGAGGGCCCCCAAGGGGCCGGCCCCTCCCTCTCGGAGGGAGGGGTTGGGGAGGGAGCGACACAGATGGCACGACGTGCCAGCCCTGAGTCGCCCAAGGCGACTCAGGACTGGCACTGCGCCGGCGTGCGCGGCGTGATCTTCTTTTCCGCCGCGTACTTGGCCGCCGCCGACTTCACCATCGGCTTGAGGATCGCTTCGTCGGCCTGGTACCAGTCCGAGCTGAAGTTCCACTTGGCGCCGTCCCAGGTGTGGATGCGCGCCCAGGCCGGGCCCATGTGGTCGCTGCAGCTCGTCGACACCGGCCGCATCACCTCGCCGAAGCCGAGCGTCTCGAGCTTCTTCTGGTCGAGCGAGAGGTTCTCCAGGCCCCAGCGGGTCTGCTCGCCGGTCATCCACTTGCCTTTGCCGTAGCGCTCCTGCGCCCGCCTGACGCCCTCGACGCCGAGCATCGCGGAGAGCGCGCCGCGCATGTACAGCACCGAGCCGACTTCTTCCTTCGGACCGGTGCCCTGGCCCTTGCCGTGCACCAGGTCGAGGATCTCCTTGGTGACCTTGGCGTTCGGGTGCGCGCCGTGCTGCATGGCGACGCCGTTGTAGCCCTTCGCACCCTCGCCGACGTCTTTGACGTCGGGTTCGGCCGACGACCACCACACGCCGTACATTTTCTCGCGCGGGTAGCCGGTGGCGACCGCCTCCTTCAAGGCCACGCTGTTCATCACGCCCCAGCCCCACAGGAACACGTAGTCCGGCCGCGACTGGCGAATCTGCAGCCACGTTGCCTTCTGCTCCACGCCCGGGTGCGTCACCGGCAGCAGTTGCACGTCGAAGCCATGGAACTTGCCGCGCTCCTGCAACAGCACGATCGGCTCCTTGCCATACGGGCTGTCGTGATAGACGAGCGCGATCTTCTTGCCCTTGAGCTTGTCGAGCCCGCCTTCCTTCTTGCCGATGTGCTGAACCAGCACGTCGGCCGCGACCCAGTAGGTGCCGGCGAGCGGGAAGTTCCAGCCGAACACCGTGCCGTCCTGCGATTCGCTGCGGCCGTAGCCTGCGGTGATCAGCGGGATCTTGTCGTTGGGCGCCTTGTCGGTCAGCGCGAAGGTGATGCCGGTGGACAGCGGCTGGAACAGCGTGGCGCCGCCGTGCTTGCCCTTCAGGCGCTCGTAGCACTCGACCCCGCGCGCGGTGTCGTAGCCCGTCTCGCACTCTTCGTAGAGGATCTTCACCCCGTTGATGCCGCCCTTGGCATTGATCAGCTTGAGGTAGTCGGCATAGCCGTTGGCCCAGGGGGTGCCGTTCGGGCCATACGGTCCGGTGCGGTAGGGCAGCCCGGGAAAGAACTGCTCCTTCGGCTGGGCGAGCGCCGGGCTCGCGATCAGCACGGCGCTCGTCGCCGCGGCGATCGTGGCCGAGATAAAGACGGATCTGAATTTCATCTGCTTGTCTCCGGAGGTGGAATGCACTCGTCAGTGCGGGTTTGCGCCGTTCAACTCGACGTCAATGCGGGAAGGGCCAGAGCCTGAGCTTCTCCTTGGCCGTCGACCACAGCCGCGCAAAACCGTGCGGCTCGACGATCAGGAAGAAGACGATCAGGGCGCCGAAGATCATGTACACGACGTGCGAGACGGTCGCCGTGTCGACGTTCAGGCCCACCAGGCCGCCGAGCGCGGGCAGGGCCTGGTCGAGAAAGATCGGCAGCATGATGATGAACGCCGCGCCGAAGAAGCTGCCCATGATGGAACCGAGGCCGCCGATGATCACCATGAACAGCAGTTGGAACGAGCGGTCGATCGAAAACGCCGCCGGTTCCCACGAGCCGAGGTAGATGAAGCCCCACATCGCGCCGGCAATGCCGACGATGAAGGAGCTGACGGCAAAGGCAGTGAGCTTGGCGTACACCGGGCGGATGCCGATGACCTCGGCGGCCACGTCCATGTCGCGCATGGCCATCCATTCGCGGCCGATCGCGCCGCGCACCATGTTCTTCACGAGCAGCGCGACCACCACCACGACGCTGAGGCAGAACAGGTACTTCTGCGCCGGCGACACGATGGGAATTCCCAGCACGCTGAGGTCGCCCACCGACACCGAGCCCGAGGGCGCGTCGTTGGTGAACCACTTGATGCGCAGGAACGACCAGTCGACGAAGAACTGCGCCGCCAAAGTCGTCACCGCGAGGTACAAGCCCTTGATGCGCAGGCTTGGGATGCCGAACAGCACGCCCACCAGCGTGGCGCAGATGCCGCCGAGCACCATCGCCACGAGCATCGGCATGCCGTCGACCCGGATGAAGAAGTTGTACGCCGCGTAGGCACCGACCGCCATGAATGCGCCCGTGCCCAGCGAGATCTGCCCGCAATAGCCGACCAGCACGTTCAGGCCGAGGGCGGCCAGCGACAGGATCAGGAAAGGAATCAGGATCGCGCGCAGGAAATATTCGTCGGCTGCGAAAGGCACGACGAAGAACGCCGCTGCGAGCATCAGCAGGATCATCACGCGGTCCTGCTGGATCGGGAAGATCTGCAGGTCCGTCCGGTAGGTTGCCTTGAACTGGCCGTTCTCGCGGTAGAGCATGGTGTGTCCGTTCGTTGGCTGGTTCAGATGCGGTCGATGATCTTCTCGCCGAACAGCCCCTGCGGCCGCACGAGCAGGAACACCAGGGCCAGCACATAGGCGAACCAGATCTCGATGCCGCCGCCGAAGAACGGGCCGATGTAGACCTCCGACAGCTTCTCGCCCACGCCGATGATCAGCCCGCCGATGATCGCGCCCGGTACCGACGTCAGCCCGCCGAGAATCACCACCGGCAACGCCTTCAGGGCGACCAGCGAGAGCGAGAACTGCACGCCGAGCTTGCTGCCCCAGATGATCCCGGCGACCAGCGCCACGAACCCGGCGACGGCCCAGACGATGACCCAGATGTGACGCAGCGGGATGCCGATCGACTGTGCGGCCTGGTGGTCGTCGGCCACCGCGCGCAGCGCGCGTCCGGTGCCGGTCTTCTGGAAGAACAGCGTCAGGAACGCCACCAGCACGGCGGCGATCAGCGCGGCGTAGAGGTCTTCCTCGCTGACCAGCACGCCGCCGGGGAAGGTGCTTTCCATCAGGAACACCGGATCCTTGGGCAGGCCGACGTCGATCTTGTAGATGTCGGCACCGAAGATGGTCTGGCCGAGGCCGTCGAGGAAGTAGGCGATTCCGAGCGTCGCCATCAGCAGCGTGATGCCCTCCTGGTTGACGAGCTTGGACAGGCACAGCCGTTCGATCAGCCAGGCGACCCCGATCATGATGATGAACGCGAGCACGAAGGCGATCAGGTTGCCGAGCAGCTTGCTGTCGATGCCCATGCGCGGCGGCAGCCATTCGGCAAAGCGCGCCATCGCGAGTGCTGCGAAAAGCACCATCGCGCCCTGCGCGAAGTTGAAGACGCCCGAGGCCTTGTAGATCAGCACGAAGCCGAGGGCGATCAGCGAATACAGCATGCCCGACATCAGGCCGCCGATCACGGTTTCCAGGAAGAAGCCCATTTCTTTTACCCCTCAGTGGCTGGTGCCGAGATAGGCCTTGATGACCTCGGGATTGCTGCGAACCTCTTCCGGCGTGCCGTCGCCGATCTTCTTGCCGTAGTCGAGCACGACCACGCGGTCCGAGATGTCCATCACCACGCCCATGTCGTGCTCGATCAGCACGATGGTGGTGCCGAACTCGTCGTTGACGTCGAGGATGAAGCGGCACATGTCCTGCTTCTCTTCGACGTTCATGCCGGCCATCGGCTCGTCGAGCAGGAGCACCGTCGGCTCCATCGCCAGCGCCCGACCGAGGTCGACGCGCTTTTGCAGGCCGTAGGGCATGCGGCCCACCGGCGTCTTGCGGTAGGGCTGGATCTCGAGGAAGTCGATGATGCGTTCGACGAACTCGCGGTTCTTGATCTCCTCGCGCTCGGCCGGGCCGAGGCGCAGCGCCTGCATCAGCAGGTTGCTCTTCATGTGCAGGTTGCGGCCGGTCATGATGTTGTCCAGCACGCTCATGCCCTTGAACAGCGCCAGGCTCTGGAAGGTGCGCGCGACGCCCATCTTGGCGACGGCGTGCGAGTCCATGTGCTTGAAGGTCTTGCCGCGGAAGGTGATGGAACCTTCCTGCGGGCTGTAGACGCCGTTGATGCAGTTGAGCATCGAGCTTTTGCCTGCGCCGTTGGGTCCGATGATGGCGCGGATCTCGTGCTCGCGTACCTCGAAGCTGATGTCGCTCAGCGCCTTCACGCCGCCGAAGGACAGGCTGATGTTCTGCACGTCGAGGATCACCTCGCCGATGCGTCGCGCCGCGCTGGGCGGCGCGGGTTCGAGCACCGAGTCATTGGAGGCTTGCACGACCGCCATCGGTGTCTTCAATGCGCTCACGGCTGAAATGCTCATGCGGCCCTCCGAACGGGGGTGAAAGTCTTGGCGTCGATGATCTTCAGGTCGGCCGACACCATGCCGCTGCGGCCGTCTTCGAACTTCACCTGCGTCTCGATGAACTGCGAGCTGCGCCCCGCGTAGAGGGCGTCGACGAGCACGCCGTACTTCTCGGCGATCGCGCCGCGGCGCACCTTGCGCGTGCGGGTGAGTTCGCCGTCGTCGGCGTCGAGTTCCTTGTGCAGCACGAGGAAGCGGCTGATCTGGCCACCCGCGAGCCGCTCGTCCTGCGACAGGTCAGCGTTGACCTTCTCGACACATTCGCGCACCAGCTCCAGCACCTCCGGCTTGGCGGCCAGATCGTTGTAGCCGGCATAGGGCAGGTTGCGGCGCTCGGCCCAGTTGCCCACGGCTTCGAAGTCGATATTGATGAAGGCACACACGCGGTCGCGCTTGTCGCCGAAGGCCACCGCCTCCTTGATAAACGGGAAGAACTTCAGCTTGTTCTCGACGTACTTGGGCGCGAACATGGCGCCGCTGGCGAGGCGGCCGACGTCCTTGGCGCGGTCAATGATCTTCAGGTGGCCGCCCGCATCGAGGAAGCCGGCGTCGCCGGTTCGGTACCAGCCGTCGGCGGTCAGCACTTCGGCAGTGGCCTCGGGGTTCTTGTAGTAGCCCTTGAGCAGTCCGGGCGAGCGCACCAGGATTTCGCCGCTGTCGAGCACCTTCAGCTCCACGCCCTCGATCGGCACGCCCACCGTGTCGGCCTTCACCTCGTGGTCGGGCTGCAGGCACACGAACACGGCGGTCTCGGTCGAACCGTAGAGCTGCTTCAGGTTGATGCCGATCGCGCGGTAGAAGACGAACAGGTCGGGGCCGATCGCCTCGCCCGCCGTGTAGGCCACGCGCACGCGGCTCATGCCCAGCGTGTTGCGCAGCGGCCCGTAGATCACCAGGTTTCCGAGCGCGTAGAGCACGCGGTCGCCGAGCGACAGCGGCTTGCCGTCCATGCGCGCCGGGCCGACGCGCCGCGCCACCTCCATGAAGCGCTGGAACAGCCAGCGCTTGATCGCGCCCGCATCCTCCATGCGGATCATCACCGTGGTCAGCAGGCCTTCGAACACCCGCGGCGGCGCGAAGTAATAGGTCGGCCCGATCTCCTTCATGTCGATCATCACGGTGTTCGCCGACTCGGGGCAGTTGACGACGTAGCCGCACACCAGCCACTGCGAGTAGGAGAAGATGTTCTGTCCGATCCACGCCGGCGGCAGGTAGGCGAGCACCTCTTCGGTGGCGGTCAGCTTGTCGAAATTTGCGCCGGCGCGCCCGCGGTCGATCAGCGTCAGGTGGGTGTGGACGACGCCCTTGGGATTGCCCGTCGTGCCCGACGTGAAGAAGAGGGCGGCCACGTCGTCGGGCCTGACGGCCTGCATGCGCTCGTCGAACCAACCGGGGTGCTTGGCGACGTGGGCGCGGCCGGACTCGATCAGCTTGTCCAGCGATTCCAGTCCGGGCTCGGCGTAATTGCGCAGCCCGCGCGGATCGTCGTACCAGATGCGCGACAGCTCGGGGCACTGCGGCCGCAGCTCGAGCAGCTTGTCGACCTGCTCCTGGTCTTCGACGACCGCGAAGCCCACTTCGGCGTTATTGATCGGAAAGACGAACTCCGCGGCGGCAGCGTCCTGGTACAGCGGCACCGGAATCGCGCCGAGCACCTGCGCGGCCAGCATCGAGGCATACAGCCGCGGCCGGTTCTCTCCCACCACGATCACGTGCTGGCCGCGCTGCAGGCCGGCTTGAGCCAATCCCCCCGCCAGCGCGGCGACGAGCTCGGCCAGCTGCGACCAGGTCGTGGTTTGCCAGATGCCGTATTCCTTCTCGCGCAGCGCCGGCGCATGCGGGCGCTGGCGGGCATGTTCCAGCATGAGCTGTGGGAAGCTTGTCGACACGGGTCGTCTCCTCGAAGACCGCGGGTGCGGGGAGCACGCGCGCTGTCTCATTGGGGTCTCATGCTAGACAAGAGTTTGACGCCATGTTGTCGTTGTGACGACAATCCTAGGGTCTCCACCCAGCGGAGTTTCCCTCGCCATGACATCAGCGTCGCAGTCGGTGCCCTTGTGGCAACGCGCCCGACCTCTGACCGAGGCCGAGCTCTCCAGCATTCCATGGCTGGCACCATTGAGCGCGGCCGAGTGCGAGCGTGCCGCCTCGTCGATGCGCGCCGTGACGGCGCAGGTCGGCGACCTGCTGTGCCGCATCGGCAAGGCGCCGACCTACTGGTTCGGGGTGATCGACGGGCTGCTGAAGATGAGCAACGACAGCGCGCAGGGCACGCCGATCACTTTCACCGGCTTGCCGCCGGGGGCGTGGTTCGGCGAAGGCACGCTGCTCAAGCGCGAGCCGTACCGCTACAACATCCAGGCATTGCGGCGCAGCACGGTCGCCGGCCTGCCGATCGAGAGCTTTCACGAGCTGCTGGACACGAGCCTCGCCTTCAACCGCTTCGTGTTGCGGCAACTCAACGAGCGCTTGGGCCAATTCATCGCCGCGGTCGAGATCGACCGGCTGGACGACACCGATTCGCGCGTGGCGCGCGGCCTGGCCGCGCTGTTCCACCCGGTGCTGTACCCGGGCGTCGGCCAGCTGCTGCGCATCACGCAGCAGGAGCTCGGCTACGTGGTGGGGCTGTCGCGCCAGCGTGTCAACGAGGCGTTGAACCTGCTGCAGCAGCGCGGCCTGATCCGGGTGGAATACGGTGGCGTTCGTGTGCTCGACCTGGACGGCCTGCGCACGGCGTTGTTCGTGCTGCCCGAGGACGACAGGCCCGGCCCATGAGGGGCCGCGCCACCCTCAGGCGATGAGGTTGCGCACGCCCGCCGCCACATGGCCGGAGGGCACGTGGGTCAGCGCGTTCTCGATATGGCCCGTCTGGTCGTCGAAGAAGAAGTCGGGTTCGAACTCGCGCAGGAACTCGCCCTTGGGCAGGCCGCCGAGAAACATCGCCTCGTCGACGTCGATGTGCCAGTCCATCAACGTGCGGATGGCGCGCTCGTGCGCCGGCGCGCTGCGCGCCGTGACGAGCGCGGTGCGGATGCGCATGTTGCCCGACGGTTCGCGCTGCAGGCGGTGCAGGGCTTCGAGCAGCGGTTTGAACGGGCCGGCGGCGAGCGGCGTCTGTGCCTGATCGAGTTCGTGGGTCTGGAAGGCCACGAGCCCATCGCGCTGGAACACCTGCTCGGCCTCGTCGGAGAAGAGAACCGCATCGCCGTCGAAGGCGATGCGCACCTCGTGCGGGTGGGCGTCCGAAGCGCGCGCCGACTGCGGGTAGACACGCGCCGCCGGCACGCCGGCGGCGAGCGCCGAGCGCACGTCGGGTTCATTGGTCGACAGGAACAGGTTGGCCGACAGCGGCCGCAGGTAGCGCCACGGCGACTGCCCGCGCGTGAACACGCCACGCTGGATCGGCAGGCCGTAGTGCTTGGCGGAGCGGAACACCCGCATGCCCGACACCGGGTCGTTGCGCGACAGGATCACCACCTCCACCCGCGGCGCATCGCCGACGTTGAAGGCCAGCAGCTTGTTCACCAGCGAGAACGCCACGCCCGGCTTGGCGGGGCTGTCCACCCGCGCCAGCTGCAGCTGCATGTAGGCGCGGTCGTCCGAGGCCTCGAAGACCTGGTTCTCTTCTTCGAAGTCGAACAGCGCGCGCGAGGAGATCGCGACGACGAGCTGGCCGTCCAGTGTGATGGGCATGAGGGCCATGATACGGAAGCGCCGCACGCGACTTCCATCACGTCCGGCCACGGCGACGCCGCTCGACCGCGGGAAATCACGGACGTTTTTGCTGACACGCTGTCGTCGCGACGACAGGGCCGGCGAGGCGCGCTTCCTAGCATTCGCCGCACGATGACCGAGGACGGCCGGGGCCGCATCCCGACATCGCAAGGAGTGCAGCCAGATGAGCCATCGTTTCGATTCCACTGCCGTTCCCGTCGTTCCGGCAATGGCGCTGACGCGCCGGCGCCTGCTGGCCGGCGCCGCGGCGCTGGCCGCGAGCGCCGCGGCCATGCGGGCCTGGGCGCAGGGCGGCGACGTCATCCGCCTCGGCCAGACCGTCGCGCTGACCGGGCCGCTGGCCGAGATCGGCCAGGCCATGCACCGCGGCTCCAAGGTCTGCTTCGATGCAGTCAACGCACAAGGCGGCGTGCACGGCCGGCGCATCGAGCTGATCGCACGCGACGATGGCTACGACGTCAAGCGGGCGCTGCACAACGTCGACGGTTTTCTCAAGGACCCGGCACTCTTCGGCTTGTTCGGCTGCATGGGCACCCCCATCATCGAGGGCATGCTGCCGATGATCCGCCACACCGACGTACCGTGTTTCGCGCCCCTGACCGGCGCCAGCTCGGCGCGCCCATCCGACATGCGCAACGTGCTCAACGTGCGGGCGAGCTACCCGGAGGAGACCGAGCGGCTGGTCGAGCACCTGGCGACGATCGGCATCAAGCGAATCGCCGTGGCCTACCAGAACAACTCCTTCGGCCAGGAAGTGCTGCAGGCGGCCGAAGCGGCGATGAAGCGGCACGGGCTCAGCAAGGTGGCGGCGGCGACGATTCAGAACGATGCCTCCGACGCCGCCGCGGCGGCACTGGCCATCTCCAAGTCGGACCCGGAGGCGGTGCTGCTGGGCCTGGCCGGCAAGCCGACGGTGACTTTCGTCAAGGCGATGCGCGGCGCGCGCCGCGGCATCCCGCTGTATGCGCTGTCGGTGATGGGTTCGGCGGCGGCCCTCACGGCGCTCGGCGACGACGGTATCGGCATTGCCGTGTCGCAAGTGGTGCCGATGCCCAACAACTCGGTCGTGCCGGTGGTGCGCGACTTCCTGCAGGCCTGGCGCGCCTCGCCGACGCCGATCGAGGCGTCGCACCTCGCGCTCGAGGGCTACATCAACGCGCGCACCTTCGTCGAAGCGCTCAAGCGGGCTGGCCGCCAGCTCACCCGCAAGGCCTTTCTCGACAGCGCCTGGTCGATCCGCCGGCTCGACCTTGGCGGCTTCGAACTCAACTTCCAGCAGCCGGGGCGCAACGCGTCGCGCTTCATCGAGCTGACGATGATCGGGCGCGCCGGAAGGTTCATCCGATGAACGCCGCCAGGCAGCGCTTGAGCGTGGTCGGCGACATCGGCGCCCGGCGCACGCTCGATGACCTGATCCGCGGCTCGGTGTGGGGCCGCGCGCTGAGCGACCGCGAACTCGACCGCATCAGCGCCGAATCGTTCGAGCGCCAGGTGCCGGCAGGCGGCTTCGTCGCCCGCATGGGCCAGCCGGTGGAGCACTGGATCGGCGTCATCGACGGGTTGCTGAAGATGTCGGTCGCTTCACCCGACGGCAAGGTCTCCACGCTGACCGGCATGAGCACCGGCGGCTGGTTCGGCGAAGGCTCGCTGCTCAAGCACGAGGCGCGGCGCTACGACGTGGTGGCGCTGCGCCCTTCGCGGGTTGCCCTGGTGCCGCGCAGCAGTTTCGAGCGCCTGCGCCAGACCAGCCTGCCGTTCAACCACCACTTGCAGCACCTGATGAACTCGCGCCTGAGCCTGTTCATCGGCATGCTCGAATACGACCGGCTGCTCGGCACCGACGCCCGCGTGGCGCGCTGCATTGCGACACTGTTCAGCGCCGAGCTGTACCCGGAACCGCGCGCCTACGTCGACTTGCGACAGCAGGAGATCGCGCTGCTGTGCGGCGTGTCGCGCCAACGGGTCAACGTGGCGCTGCGCACGCTGCAGGACTCGGGGCTCCTGCGCGTCGAGCCGCGCGGCGTGACGGTGATCGACCTCGACGGCCTGCGCGGCTTCGCCGGCGTGCCGGGCTGACCGGCGCTTACTGCACGAAGCCGATGCCCGGCCTGCGCAGCCCGCCCTCGGGCAGGTCGGCGGGCAGGATGTGGTCGCGGCGATCGAGCTTGGCATTGCCGAAGGCGGTCATCCAGGCGCGCCGCATTTCGCGCGGCGCCATTTCGCTCATGCGGTCGAGCACGTCGGCGCGCGGCTCCGGCTCGAAACGCGAGCCCCAGTCGTGGTCGGCGCGGATGCTGCGGTAGAGCTTGCCGGCGATATGCCGGGCCGCGTCGCGGTCGGGCGCCTGGACTTCGTAGACGTTGACGCGGTTGAGGATCGGCTCGGGAATCTGCCGCGCATCGTTGGCGGTGGCCACCCAGATCACCTGGCTGGCATCGATCGCCACCTCGGCGAACTCGTCGGTGAAGGACTCGGCGGTGTCGTGTTCGAGCAGGCTGTACAGCGCGCCCAGCGGGTCGTAGGCATGTTCCCCACCGGCCTTGTCGATCTCGTCGACCACCATCACCGGGTTGGCGTACTGGCCATCGACCAGTGTTTCGAACACCTTGCCGGGACGCGCGCCTTTCCACTGGCTGGATGCGCCCGAGAGCACCCAGCCGGCGGTCATCGAACTCATCGAGATGAATCCCATGCCGGTGCCCAGCAGCTGCGACAGTTCGCGCGCGAAGTGTGTCTTGCCGACGCCCGGCGGTCCCAGCAGCAGGAGCGGCGTGATCTCGAGCGCGTCGCGGCTGTCTTCGCACAGCGCGAGCTGGCGCTTCACGTCGTCGAGCACCTCCGCGAAATTCGGCAGGTCGTCGTACAGGTGGTCCATCACCGGCAGGCCGGAGGGTTTGACCTGGAAGCGTTCCGAGCCTTTTTCGAGCATGCGCTCATAGGTGGCGCGCAGGCTTTCGTGTTCCTTCGGCGGAAGCTTGTCCAATTTGCGGCCGACTTCGTCGACCCGGTAAACATGGCGCATGCGAGCTATCGGAATCCCGCGGCGGGACAGGGGGACCAGATCCTTGGAATTGCCCATGGGAACCTCCGAGCAGACTGCGCTGTATCGATTCAAGCAGAAGATGCCAAACCTCGGCTGTGAAAAGTAGCCGGGGAATCCATGCCTGACATGCAGATTGCGTGCCTGGATCGGGAGTTCCGCTCGTCCCCACGGTGGGAACATCAAGCAACGCCCGCGGATCCGGCTCCGCCGGTCCGCCGGGCGGAGCCCCTTGGGGGCAGGAGCGAAGCGACTGGGGGGCCCTATTTCACCCACGTATTGAGCTGAATGATCGGCATCAGCACCGCCAGCACGATCAGCATCACCATGCCGCCCATCGCGACGATCAGCAGCGGCTCGAGGATGGTGGCGAGCTGCATCGCGCGGCGCTGCACTTCGGCTGAGAGCTGCTTGGCGGCGCGGTCCAGCATGCGCGGCAGCTGGCCGGTTTGCTCGCCGAGCCGGCAAAACATCGCGAGCAGCCCCGGAAAGCGTTTCTTGCCGGCCAGCGCCGACGCGAGCGGCGCACCTTCGCGCACCTGTACCAGCGCCTCCAGCGCGTCGGCGCGCATCGCCCGGTTCGACAGCGTTTCCGCGGCCGCCTGCAAGGCCTTGAGGATCGGCACGCCGGCGCTTGCGAGCATCGCCAGCGTGCCGGCAAAACGTGCCGCGTTGTAGCCGCGCGAGAGCCGGCCCACCAGCGGCAGGCCGAGCCAGGCGGCGTCGAAACGTTCGCGGAAGGCCTCGTTGCGCAGCATCAGCATCAAGCCTGTGATGCCGCCGGCGATCGCCAGCAGCAGAAGCCAGCCCCACGATCGCAGGAAGCTGCTGATGGCGAGCATCGCGATCGTCAGCGCCGGCAACGAGCGCTTGGAACTCGCGAACACGGAGGCCACCTGCGGCACGACGTAGGTCACGAGGAAGATCACGATGACGACGGCGATCAGCGAGACGATCGCCGGGTAGAGCGTCGCGCCGATGAGCTTGGACTTGAGCGCCTGGCGCTCCTCCAAGTCGTCGGCCAGCCGTTCCAGCACCTGCCCCAGCGCGCCGCTTTGTTCGCCCGCGGCCACCACGCCGCGGTAGACGTCGTCGAACTCGCGTGGCGCGCCTGCCAGCGCGCGTGCGAAAGGCGAGCCGGCGTTGACCTCGGAGCGCAGGTGAGCGACCAGTTCGCGCTGCTTCGGGTCCTCGGCCTCGTCGCTCAAGGCCGTGAGCGCACGTTCGAGCGGCAGCCCGCTGCCGACAAGGCCCGCGATCTGGCGCGTCCAGACAGCGAGGCCGGTGGAGCCGAAGACGCGGCTCGAGAAGCGAAAACTGCCCTTGCTTTCGCGTCCGGCCGCGGCCACCTGCGACACGTCCAGCGGCACCAGCGACTGGGCGCGCAGCTGGGCGCGCGCTGCGCGCGCGTTGTCGGCCTCCAAGAGGCCGGTGGTGGCGCGGCCGGTGGCGTCCAGCGCCTCGAAGCGGTACGCCGGCATCCTTACTCTCTCGTCACTCGCATGACCTCTTCAGGCGAGGTGATGCCTTCGGCGATCAGGCGCTCGCCGTCCTCGCGCATCGAGCGCAGGCCGGCCTCCTCGGCTGCCACGAACAGCTGCGACTCCGCCGCCCGGCTGTGGATCAGCGAGCGCACGCGGTCGTCGGCCACCATCAGCTCGTAGACCCCCGTGCGCCCCTTGTAGCCGCTCTGCCCGCATGCCGCACAGCCGACCGGGTGGTAGCGCCCGCGCGCATCGGCCTTCTTGCACACCGGGCACAGCTTGCGCACCAGACGCTGCGCCAGCACCCCGAGCAGGCTCGAACTCAGCAGGAACGGCTCGACCCCCATGTCGGTCAAGCGCGTCACTGCCGACGGCGCGTCGTTGGTGTGCAGCGTGGCCAGCACGAGGTGACCGGTGAGCGAGGCCTGGATCGCGATCTGCGCCGTTTCGAAGTCGCGGATCTCGCCGATCATGATGACGTCCGGGTCCTGGCGAAGAATCGCGCGCAGCGCCTTGGCGAAGGTCAGGTCGATCTTCGGATTGACCTGCGTCTGGCCGATGCCTGCGAGCTCGTATTCGACCGGGTCTTCCACCGTCAGCACGTTGGTGGTCGCGGTGTCGATGCGGCCGAGCGACGCGTACAGCGTGGTCGTCTTGCCCGAGCCTGTCGGCCCCGTCACGAGCACGATGCCGTGCGGCTGCTGGATCAGGCGGTCGAACTTGGTGAGCGCATCGCCGTCCATGCCGAGCGACTCGAGCGTGAAGCGCGCCTCGCCCTTGTCCAGCAGGCGCAGCACCGCGCGCTCGCCGTGGGCCGAGGGCAGGGTCGACACGCGCACGTCGACCGCGCGCCCGCCGATGCGCAGCGAGATGCGGCCGTCCTGCGGCAAGCGCTTTTCGGCGATGTCGAGCTCGGCCATGATCTTCAGGCGCGAGATCAGCGCGGCGTGCAGGGCCTTGTTCGGCTGCACGATCTCGCGCAGCGTGCCGTCGACGCGAAAGCGCACCGAACTCGAACGCTCGTAGGGCTCGATGTGGATGTCCGACGCGCCGTCCTTGGCCGCCTGCGTCAGCAGCGCGTTCAGCATGCGGATGATCGGCGCGTCGTTGGCCGCTTCGAGCAGGTCCTCGACGGCCGGCAGCTCCTGCATCATGCGGCTCAGGTCGACCGCGCTCTCGACCTCGCCGATGACGGTGGCGGCGCTCGATTCGCCGCCAGCGTAAGCGGCGGCGATGCGGTTGCCGAGCGTGTTGGGCGACTCGCGCTCCAGCGCGTCGACGTCGTACATGCGCAGCACCTCGGAGAGCGCCGCGAACCGCACGTTCTCAGGCGCCCACAGCACCAGCTGGGCGCCGTCGTCTTCGAGCAGCAGCGTGTGCGCCTTGGCGAAGGCGTAGGGAAGAGGGTGGCGGGCGCCCATCGCGATGGCTCTCAGTTCGCCGCCGCGCTGGCTGCCGGCTTCGGCGGCGTCGCCCCCGGCGAACTCGGCGGCGCGTTCAGCGGTACGGTGGTGCCCTCGACGCGCGGCGACGGCGGCAGCACCGGCGACTCGTTGATCGGCACCAGGAAGCTCGGCCGCGGCTGCGCGTCTTGCTGCAGGCCGCGGATCACGTCGTAGCGGTCGAGCGAGACCTTGTTGGTGGTCTCGGTGTCGCGCATCACCACGGGCCGCAGGAACACCATCAGGTTGGTGCGTGTCTTGGTGCGGCTCTCGCTGCGGAAGAGCGCTCCGACGCCGGGCAGGTCGCCCAGCAGCGGCACCTTCGATTTGCGCTCGGTGAACCGGTCTTCGATCAGGCCGCCCAGCACGATGATCTGGCCGTCGTCGACCACCACGGTTGATTCGATCGAGCGCTTGTCGGTGGAGGGGCCGGCGTTGCTCGTGCCCGGTGCCACCTTCTCGCTCAGGCTCGACGACTCCTGGAAGATCTGCATGCGCACCGTACCCCCTTCGCCGACCTGCGGCTTGATGCGCAGCGTGATGCCGACGTCCTTGCGCTCGATGGTCTGGAACGGGTTGGTGGTGGCCGTGCCGGTGTTGGTGAACTGGCCGGTGATGAAGGGCACGTTGCTGCCGACGATGATCTTCGCCTCTTCGTTGTCGAGCGTGATCAGGTTCGGCGTCGACACAATGTTGGTGTTGGTCTGGCTCTGCAGCACGCGGGCGATCGCCGACAGGCCGTAGAGGCCGTTGCCGAGGTTCTTCAGCACGCCGATGTTGAAGCCGTTGGGCATGTTGAGCAGGGCCGGCCCGGCGGTCGCGCGTCCGCCCGCGGCGGCGACCGACAGGTCGATGATGTTGGACGAGCCGTCGCCGAAGCTGGTGCCGCCGGCGACGATGTTGGAGTCGCCCTTCTTGCCCGAGATGCCCTGCCACTGGAAGCCGAAGTCGGCCGCGTTGTCGCCCGACACCTCGACGATCATGCTTTCGATGTAGATCTGCGCGCGGCGCGAATCGAGCTGGTCGATCATGGCGCGCAGTTGCCGGTACATCGGCTCCGGCGCGGTGATGATCAGCGAGTTGGTGGAC
>CAJPFZ010000152.1 GCA_905339355.1 Burkholderiaceae bacterium | reverse complement strand
TGGACGGCGTGGCGGCTGCTCCGCGACGCCGACGCCGCCGGCGGCCCGCGCCTGCAGTCGCGCCATCTCTCGCCGGTGCCGGCCGGTGCGGTGACTCTGCTGCTGCGCCTGGGCCCTACGCCTGCGAGCCTGCTCGATGCCGGCAGCGCCTGCCTCGACGTGCCGGATGTGCAGCGCTTCGGCCACCACCTGGGCGGGCAGTGGAGCCTGCTGGCGCTGTGCTGCCACGCCCTGCCACACGGCGCCGATTCGCCGTCTGCCTGAACGTGATGCAACGAACCTCCTCCTCAAGGCAACGCCGGCGCACCGCCGCGCCCGCCCGCGAGGACGCCACGCTCGCGCTAGACGCCTTCGACCGCGGCAGCGCACTGGTCGACCTGACCCGGCGCGTGCTGCGCTGGTGCAGCCCCGGCTTCGCAGCGCACTGCTGCGTTGCGGCCGGTGCCGAGCTGGAGCAACTCGAGACGGTCCTGCCGGGCGTGCTAGCAGCGCTCTCCCGCGTGGGCTGCCGCGAGCCTGATGCGCATCCGCAGCAGTGGCGCACACCGTCCGGCGACGAGGTCCAGGCCGCTCTCGTTGCGCCGGTTGTCGCGGCGCTGCGTCTGCGCGACGCCAGCGCCGACACGCTCGACCGCGAACGGGCGGCGCGCCGCCACCTCGAAGACCGCGAGCGGATGCTGTTCACCTCTCGCGCCATCTCGGTGGGCGAGATGGCGTCGACGCTCGCCCACGAGCTGAACCAGCCGATCGGCACCGTGGCCAACGTGCTGCGCGGCGTGCGCACGCGGCTGACTCGTGCGAACGCCGCCACGGCAGCCGACGCCGCAGCGCTGCTGCCCGGCCTGCAGCTCGCGCTCGACCAGGCGCTGTTCGCTTCGCGCATCATCGCGCGCATGCGCGAGTACACGCACTCGCGCCAACCGAGGCGCGACCGCCTCGACCTGGGCTGTGTGCTGCGCGAGTCGCTCGCGCTGCTCGATTGGGAGCTGCAGCGCGATGGCGTCGCCGTCGACCTCGCGATCGCCGACGCACCCTGCCCGGTGCACGGCGACGAGGTGATGCTGCAGCAGCTGTTCGTCAACCTGCTGCGCAATGCGATCGAGGCGATGCGCGACAACGCCGCACTGCCGCGCCGGCTGGCCGTGCGCCTGGCCTTGCAGCGCGGCGGGCGCGAAGTGCTGGTGAGCTTGCGCGACAACGGCTGCGGGCTGCCGCAGGACGCGCAAGCGCGCCTGTTCGTGCCGTTCCAGTCCACCAAGCCCAACGGCATGGGCATGGGGCTGAACATCTGCCGCTCCTTCGTCGAGCTGCACCAGGGCCGGCTCTGGTTCGGCGCCAACGACGACGCGGACGGCAGCGAAGCGGCGCGCGGCTGCTGCTTCCACGTCGCGCTGCCGATTGCCGGCGAGCCTCGCCCCGCTTCTCTGCCGCAAGCAGGAGCGGGCGCAACCGCGGACCACGCGATCGATCAAGCCTCATGAGCGGACCATGACCACACGCACGATCTTCATCGTCGACGACAACAACGAATTCCGGCAGTCGGCGCAATGGTGGCTCGCAAGCGCCGGCTACGACGTGATCGACTTCGCCGATCCCGCCGCCGCCCTCGACGCGCTGCAGCAGCAGCCGCCCCGCGAGCCGGCCTGCCTGCTGCTCGACGTGCGCATGCCCGGCATGAGCGGCCTCGACCTGCACGATCGCCTGCATCAGCGCGGAGTGCGGCTGCCCACCATCTACATGACGGGTCACGGCGACGTGCCGCTTGCCGTGCAGGCGATGCAAAAGGGCGCCATCAGCTTCCTCGAGAAGCCCTTCGCCCACGATGCGCTGGAGCAGGCGCTGGACCAGGCCTTCGCGGCGGCGGCAGAGCTGCGCGAAGAGGAGGCCGCGCTCGCGTGGCGCCGGCGCATGCACGCGCTGACGCCGCGCGAGCGCGAAGTGCTCGACTGGGTGGTCGAGGACAAGCCGAACAAGGGCATCGCCGAGCTGATGGGCATCAGCATCAAGACCGTGGAGCTGCATCGCAAGCGCGTGATGGACAAACTCCAAGCGCAGTCGGTGACGCACCTGATCAAGATGGTGCTGGGCGGGCGGGTCGTATGAGCAAGGCGCTGGTGTTCCGACAAGTCACGGCGCTGGGCGAACTGCGCCTGGCCGTGCCCGCGCTCGGCGCGCAGCCGCGCGACGCGCTGGGCGCCGCTCTGGCGCTGGCGAGCTGCGAAGGTCTGCTGCACGCGCTCGAAGCGTGGCTGGGTTGCGAGCTCGACCCCGCGCCGATGGAAGGCGACACGGCCGTGTCGACCGAAGGCGTGCAGGCGGCGGTGAACGCCCCCGCGCTGGCGCCGGCCGGCACCACGCTGTTCATGTCCTGGCAAGAGCTGCAGGCGCACGGACAGCCACCCGAGTGTCTGCGTGGCGATGCGCTCGCCTGGACCGCGCTGCAGTTCGAGGTGGAACTCGCGCGCTACGAGCAGGCGCCGCTGCCCCCTGACGCGCTGCGCGCCGGGGGCGTGCTGCTGTTGCCGGAGTCTTTCCGCGCACCCTGGCCGGTGCGCCTGTTGCACCACGGCCTCGGAATCGACTGGCCGGCGACATGGTGCGGACCCGGTGGGGAGTTCGCACTCGACGCCGCGCCACGCGCGCTGCTTTCGCGCACGGATGCGCCGGACTCGCCTGACTCATCGGATGCGGCGCGCGAATGGCGCGTCGTTCTGGACGCGCGCCTGCCGATCGACGTCGCGCGCCGCCTCGCCGGCGACGTGTCGGCCGTGCAGCTGGCCGGCGAGGCCGGAAGCCACGCCCTGCTGCTCGTCCCGCACGGCGACCTGCCGATCGCCCGCGGCCGCGTGGCGCCGGCGCTGCAGGGCGCTGCGCTGTGGCTGCCACTGCAGCCCGACCCTCTCTCCGGCGCTGCCCTTGGCCTGGACCTTGGCGCAACAGCGTCTGCTGCCAACTCCGTTCGCACTGAGCCTGCCGAAGTGCCTGCCTCACCCGCACCCGTTCGCACTGAGCCTGTCGAAGTGCCAGCTTCATGGACCTGACGCAGTTCTCGCCCTCCTCCGCCCTCGTCACCGTCGTCGTGCTGGCGCTGGCGCCGTTCGTCGCGGTGATGGTCACCTCGTTCACCAAGATCGTCGTCGTGCTGAGCCTGCTGCGCAACGCGCTCGGGCTGCAGCAGGTGCCGCCGAACGTGGTGCTCAACGGCATGGCGATCGTGCTGACTGTCTACGTGATGTTCCCCGTGGGCCAGCAGATGGGCGACAAGATCGGGAGCATCGAGGGCCTGGGCACCAGCACCAAGTCGCTGCTGTCGGCGGTGGATGCCGCCAAGGAGCCGCTGCGCGAGTTCCTGATCAAGCATTCGAACCCGCGTGAGCGCGCGTTCTTCCTGCGCACCGCGCAGAAGTCGCTCGCGCCCGAGCGGGCGGCGCAGCTGAGCGAGCGCGACTACATCGTGGTGCTGCCGGCGTTCACCGTGAGCGAGCTGTCGACTGCGTTCCAGATCGGCTTCCTGATCTTCCTGCCCTTCCTGGTGGTCGACCTGGTGGTGTCGAACATCCTGATGGCAATGGGCATGCAGATGCTCACGCCGACCACGGTGTCGCTGCCGTTCAAGCTGCTGCTGTTCGTGCTGGTGGACGGCTGGGTCAAGCTGTCGCACGGCCTCGTGCTGTCTTACTGAGGAGGACGCGCCATGCACAACGATGCGATCCAGTTGACGCACCAGGCGCTGTGGCTGGTGCTGGTGCTGTCGGCCCCGCCGGTGATCGTGGCGGCCATCGTGGGCCTGCTGATCGCCTTCGTGCAGGCGGCCACGCAGATCCAGGAGCAGACGTTTCAGTACGCGGCCAAGTTCTTCGCCATCGTGCTGACGATCTTCCTGACGGCCTCGCTTCTCGGCGGCACGCTGATGCAGTACACGGACCGGGTGATGAGCGGCTTTCCGGGCATGGTGAGGCGCTGAGGGGCCGCACGGACATGGACCTCTTCTCCGCCTACCAGTCACTCGGCGACCTGGCGCTGCTCGTCGGTCTGTCGAGCACGCGCATCGCCATCGCCTTCCTGCTGCTGCCGGTTTTCGCCCCCGAGACGGTGCCGGCCACGGTGCGCAACGCCATCTTCCTTTCCATGGGCCTGCTCACGCTCGCGCTGCAGCCGACCATCGCGATCGAGACCTTCCAGACCAGGCAGTGGATCGCGCTCTTCGGCAAGGAGGCAATGCTGGGCCTGGCGATCGGCTTCGGCATGGCGGCGTTCCTGTGGGCGTTCGAGGCGGCGGGGCAGATCGTGGACACCAAGCTGAGCGTGTCGAACTCGATGCTGACCGACCCGATGTCGGGCCAGCAGGTGTCGATCTCGGGCGCGCTGCTCGGGCGGCTGGCTGGTTTTCTGTTCATGGCCGGCGGCGGGTTCTTGCTGTTCGTCGGCGTGATCATCGAGAGCTTTTCGGCATGGCCGATCGCGCGGATGAACCTCGTGCCCCGGGTCGGCGCGGTGCGGGTGTTCGAGCAGCACCTGGCCGACCTGATGACGCTCGCCTTCCTCATCGCCGCCCCCGCGCTGGTCGTGATGTTCGCGGTGGACTTGTCGCTCGGGCTGATCAACCGCTATGCGCCGCAGCTCAACCTGATCTCGATCTCGATGTCGCTCAAAGGGCTGGCGGGTACCGCTATGTGGATGCTGCTGCTGGCCACGCTGGTGCAGGGGTTCGGGGATGCGATCGGCAGGCGGATTGCGGCGGTGGGGCCGGGGTTGGCCAGGTTGTTTGGCACAGGTTGACCCGAGTGCGCACGAAGCAGCCCGCAAAATCAAAGAAGGAAGTCGAGATGACAACGAATTCTCGAGCTGATGCTCGCGCGATCTATCTGGCGGACGGCGATGTATCGTTTCGGACAACCACGCGACAGCTGCTCGTCAGGCTGGGCTATGTCGTGCGAGAGTTCACCACACTGGACCAAGTGCTTGACGAACTTCGATCGCGACCCGCGAGTGGCGCCCCGCCCAGTGGTATTTGCGTACTCGCTTGCGTGGATCAGGATACCCCCGCGCTGAGCGATCCCGATTCGCGAGACCATCTCGTGGAGCCGAAGATCGTCGCTGCTCTGCGCGAGCAAGATGTGCCCCTGATCTACATGAGCGGACACGTCACAGAAATGAGCGTGCACGCTACCGTCGCCATGGCCCTTACCGCCGTGGAGGAAGGCGCGGTGACCTTCTTGGCAAAGCCCTTGGATGAGGCCTCCTTGGCAAACGAGCTGGACAAGGCCTTCCTGCCTGGCGCGGTAAAGGCAGCATCGGAGAACGCCTCTATTGCAGTCAGGACAAGGGCAGAAGTGACGGCCATGCAAACGCCGGACCGCGCCGGCTCGCCGGAGCATGAAGCCTACTTGCGCCGCCTTGCCAAACTGACGCCGCGTGAACGCGAAGTACACAACTGCATGATCAAGGGCAAGAGCAGCAAGATCATCGCCCGCGATCTGAACCTCAGCCCAAGGACCGTAGAGAACTGGCGAAGGAACGTGCTGAGCAAGATGGAGGCCGACTCCACGGTATCCCTTTTGGCAGAGACTCGGCAATGGTCAAGCGGCGAGTAATGGGCGTTGGCGCAGATGCATGACTGCGTCGGCCGCTGACTTTGCCGACTGGAGGCAAGAGCCCTTCCGTCACCGGATGACAAGACCCTGCGATGTGATGTCGATCTTGTCCGCGTCGGCTTTCAGGAACTGCTCCAGGTAGCGCTTGGCAGCCTGACGCAGGTTGGAGGCGACCTCCGCATTCGGTTTCTCTTTCAGCGCCATCTGGGTGGTTGCCATGAACATTCCGAGGATGGCCATCTGCTCGTACAACTCCCGCTTTTCGGTTTCGCTGGCGCCAGCGAATGCGGGATCGCTCCCAATGGCTTGACGCATTTGCGCCACCAACGGTTTGAAGTTTTCATCTGGAAAATCGACATCTCGATAGGACATGTAGCTGCCGACGATGAACGCGGCAACTGCCCCTGCGACATCGTTTTCGCGGATACCGAACTGCGTTTCGATCTTGTGATAGCCCATCAGCAGCTCTCGAAAGACGCGTTCGGCTTCGGCCCGCTTCGCAACTGGATACTGTTCAGACAGTTTTGCTGCGATTGGCCGACCTGGTGCCGTGACGTCATTTCGGAATGAAGTCGACGCAACGAGGTTTCCCGTCTGCCCGCCACCGCTCCTACCTCCAAGACCGAAGTCCCTCTCCTTCCTGGGCTGACTCGACGGACCGCCAGCGACACTACCGGCTCGCGTTGCCATCTGGTGCGACATGTTCAGGATGCCGATGTTACTTAGCATCACGCCTGAGCTGGGACTGATATAGGGAACAGGTGGAGAGAGCGAGAACGTTTGCGCATTCGCTCCGACTGTCCAGCAGGTCAATGTCACTCCCATCAGGAGCGAAGTGCGCTTAACCATAATGCCTCCTCTGAAAACGCAAATGGGTGCAACTTGCGTTGCAGCCCGGTTTGCCGACCGAACGTCGGGTGTGCCGCTTAGCCATTGAACGTCTGCGTTGAGCGAATCCGGCTCGCGAGACTACCTTGTCGAGCCGCAAATCGTCGCTGGCCTGCGCGACCAGAACGTGCCTGTGATCTACATGAGCGGCCATGTCGCCGAGATGAGTACTCACGCCACCGTCGCTATGAGCCTCACAGCGATGGAAGAAGGTGCCGTAACGTTCCTGGCCAAACCCTTCGATGAAGATGCCCTCGCAAGCGAGATAGACAAGGCCTTCTTGCCTGACGCGGGAAGGCCGCCCGAGCATCAAGCCTATCTGCACCGCCTTTCAAAGCTGACGCCACGCGAACGCGAAGTACATGACTGGATGATCAAGGACAAGAGCAGCGCAAGATCATCGCCCTCAACCTGAACCATAGACCCAGGGAGAAGCCCGATGCGCAGACTGCTGCCAATATGCAGAAGGCCGCGAAGGGCTAACTCGAACCGTTTCTGAAGACCTCCGCGAACAAGTTCGAGATTACGTCGCAGGGCCTTGTCAGACATTCGCCCATCGAGACAACAGTTCGGCGAGAGGGAAGAGCCCTTCCGTCACCGGATGACAAGACCCTGCGATGTGATGTCGATCTTGTCCGCGTCGGCTTTCAGGAACAGCTCCAGGTAGCCCTTGGCGGCCTGACGCATGTTGGAGGCGACCTCCGGATTCGGCTTCTCTTTCAACGCCATCTGGGTTGTTGCCATGAACATTCCGAGGATGGCCATCTGCTCATAGAGTTCCTGCCTTGCATGGGGGCTTGCGTTCACGAAAGCGGGATTGTTCGCAATGATGCCCCGCATCTGAATCACCAGCGGCTTGAAGTTTTCGTCGGGAAAGTCGACGTTACGGTATGCCATGTAGGTACCCGCAAGGAAGGCTGCTACAGCTCCTGCAACGTCATGCCTTTGGATATCGAATTGCTGCTCGATCTTCGCGTACGCGCCAAGCATTTCCTCGAAAACATGAGATGCCTTGGCACGCATGTTCGGCGGATAAGAAGCAGCGATCTTCTTGGGTCCAGAGAACGGTTGCAGCTCGCGCAATGTTGTGACGGTCAGATTGCTGTGTGGACTGCCGATCGCCGCGGGGCGTGTCGTCGTTCTCGACGACGTTTCCCCTTGCACTGCGCTGCGCACTGCCGCATCCGTCGCCAACGACATGTGTGAGTTGAAGACGGCTGTGCTGGCCGTGTTCAGATATGCAGTGACATCAGGAGGCGAAAACCATTGAGCCGCGCAAGGTTGGCACGTGAGTGCGAGAAGGGAAATCGACAGTCCAAGAGCGTTGCGTACCATGGTTCCAATCAAAAAGGGACGAATACGCGCTGACATCACGAGGCGAGAACCATTGAACCGCGCAAGGTTGGCAAGCAACGCCCAGAGAGAGCGCAAACAGCACGGCGGCGATGCGAGCCATTGCGCTTCGCTGCAGCGTCCTTGGAGACATGCAGTTCTTGCATCTTGTCGAAGTTCTTCTGCTGGTTCGGCGAGCGCAACCTCACCGAAGCACCAGTCCGTGCCCGGAGATTTCGACCCGATCCGCGTCCGTCTTCAGGAACTGCTCAAGGTAGCCTTTCGCAGCTTGCTTCATTGCCGCGGCGACCTGAGGATTGGGTTTCACCTTCAATGCCATCTGCGTCGTCGCGAGAAACATGCCGACTATTGCCATTTGCTCGTACAGCTCCTGCTTCTCGGCATTGCTTGCTTTGGCAAACTGTGGATCAACGCTGATCGTTCTGTGGATCTGCATCACGAGCGGCTTGAAGTGCTCGTCTGGAAAATCTACATCGTGGTAGGCCATGTAGCTTCCAGCGATGAACGCGGCGACGGCACCGGCAACATCGTTCCGAGGAACATTGAACTGCTGTTCAATCTTCGCGTATCCGTCAAGAAGTTGTTCAAAGGTCGCGCGAATGGATGAGCGACTTGCTTGCGGATATGCGTACACCAGCCGGTCGAGAGCACTCGACGTCCCCGCGGGGGAGAACTGCGTGGAGCGACGGGATGACTTGGATGCCGTTGCGCTATCACGTCCGCTCTCTCGCCCCGGTTTGTACTCCCATGACTTCGGTGTGAACGAATCTCTAACAAGGTCAAGACTGCTCCAGGAGCTCTGAGACAGCACGGCGTTGAATTCGATAGGATTCAGCGTGACTTGCGCGGTCGCTGCCGGCGTCAAGATGATCCAACACAGACAAGCCACGAAACTTCGCATACCTTTGCCTCAATCAAGTTCGAACACGGAGTTGCGGCCACGACCGCCCGGGCAGATCGTAGCCGCAACTCAATGGAGAGCTCGGAATTAGCCCTTGCGCGCCATAGTGCTCAGACCTTCGCCGATCGACTTGATCGCGTTGGTGAAGCTGTTCGACAGGATGCTGAATTCCTGGCTAGTGGCCTGGAACTGCGCCTGAACCTTGGAGAATTCCATGGCGTTTGCTTTGTCCCGCGCTTCGATAGTCTTTGAATCCTTTGAGAACTGCTTGTCGCTCGACTTCGCGTTCAATCCGCCCCACGCGCCGACTTGGTCGTCTTGCTTGGCACTCAGCTTCGCCATTTGGTGAGACAAGTCGACCATCTGGGCAGCCTTCTGCCCCATGGCTTCTCCCATGGCAAGCGCGATGGCTTCAAGCCAGCTACCTGCGCTCACCCCGCCCTTTCCGCCGGCCGCCTTCTTCTTCTCGGCTGCCTCCGCTACGAACTTCTGGGTGTTGTCAATGATCTTCGACGCCAGATCGTCTTTGAATGTCGCGATTCCCTCCTGTACTCCAGCGTCCGCGGAAACGTGGGCATCCACAGCCGGGTCAGTCTCTTTGAGCAGGCCCGGCAGCACCTTGTCAACGACTTGACCAACGATTGCCTCAAGGAACTTCGGCATTGCGAATTCCTTGACGAGCGCGCTCGCCGCCATCTTGACCGCCTCACCGACCGCAGTAGTAAGCAGATTGCTCAACGAGCCAGCGATTGCCAGCGGCGGGAAGAACATGCTCGCCACACCCAGCACGGCCCCAAGGATGCCGCCGCTGCCACCAAAAACACTCTTCAAAGCACCGCTCATTTTTCGCTCCTTTAGATTCCCGCAAAGCCTCGCCTTGCATTTGTTCACACATTCGCAGCGCGGGCCGAAAGCCTCTTTGTCCTCCCCGAACTGCGTGCTCGCTGTCGGTTGCATTCAATGGTTGTGCATCACGACGGAACGGATTGAACTCGAACCCTTTCCCGGGCGATAGACGGTGTGA